>DATGJN010000107.1 GCA_035295165.1 bacterium | reverse complement strand
ACGTCGTCACGATGGACGACGCCGGGACCGAGATCCGGAGCGGATCCCTGCTGATCCGCGACGGCGTGATCGCGTGGATCGGCACCGGGGAACCGCCAGACGGCGGCCCGGCCCGCCGCGTGGACGGCCGGGGGACCGTGGCGCTGCCCGGTTTGATCAACACCCACCATCATCTGTACCAGGCGCTTACCCGCGTGCGGGCCCAGGACCGCGGGCTGTTCGATTGGCTGCGCGCGCTCTACCCGGTCTGGGCCGGGCTCGATGCGGAATGGGAGCGCGCCGCCGCACGCGTGGCGCTCGCGGAGCTGGTGCTGTCCGGGTGCACCGCGACGATGGATCATCACTACCTGTTCCCGCGCGGCGGTCGCGACATCCTCGATGCCGAGGTGGAGGCGGCCCGGGAGATCGGCGTCAGATTTCATCCCTCCCGCGGCTCGATGGACCGCGGGCTATCGGCCGGCGGTCTCCCGCCGGACGAGGTGGTGCAGGACGCCGACGAGATCCTCGCCGACACCCAGGAGATCGTGCGCCGCCACCACGATCCGCGGCCGGGAGCGATGGTCCGCGTCGCCGTCGCGCCGTGCTCTCCGTTCTCGGTCACCGACCGCCTGATGCGGGACTCGGCGGCGCTCGCCAGGCGGCTTGGGCTGCGGCTCCACACGCACATCGCCGAGACCGCCGACGAGACCGCGTACTGTCTGGCGACCTACGGCTGCCGCCCGGTCGAGTTGCTGGACCGCCTCCACTGGCTCGGCCGAGACGTCTGGCTGGCGCACTGCGTCCATCTGGACGCCGGCGACGTGGGACGGCTGGCGCGGTCGGGCGCCGCCGCCGCGTGGTGCCCTGCGTCGAACCTGCGCCTTGGGTCCGGCGTCGCACCGGTGCGTGCGCTGCACGATGCCGGCGTGCCGGTCGGCCTGGCCGTCGACGGATCGGCGTCAAACGACGCTGGCCACCTGCTGGGCGAGGCCAGGCTCGGGCTGCTGGTGGCGCGGAGCCGCCCCAGCGCGGGCGTGGAGGGACCGCTGATGAGCGCCCGCGAGATGCTGCGCATCGCGACGCGCGGCGGTGCGGCGTGCCTGGGCCGGGACGACGTCGGCATCCTCGAGGTGGGACGGCGCGGCGACGTTGCACTGTTCCCGGTGGACGGCGTCGCATTCGCCGGCGCGGAAGCGGATCTCGTCGGCGCCGTGCTCCACTGCGCGCCGCAGCGAGTCCGGCATCTCATCGTGGAAGGCCGCGTCGTCGTGGAGGGCGGACGGCTGGTCACCGCCGACGAGGACGAGATCGCGGCGACCGGGCGCCGCGTCGCACGGCGAATTCTCGAGCGGACGCCATGAGCGTTCGGACGGTTCCCGTGACCCGGGGAGGCGTCGGCGAGAACGTCCAGCGCGTGGACGGGGCGCCAAAGGTCACGGGCGAGTTCATGTTCGCAAGCGACCTGTGGGCGGACGGAATGCTGTGCGGGCACACAGTCCGGAGCCCGCACCCGCACGCGCGCATCCGGTCGGTCGACGTGGCCGGCGCGCTTGCGACCTCCGGCGTCCACGCGGCGCTCCTGGCCGGCGACGTCCCCGGGCAACGCACCTACGGACTCGAGTTCGCCGACCAGCCCGTGCTCGCATGGGACCGCACGCGGCACGTCGGCGAGCCGGTTGCGATCGTCGCCGCCACCGATCCGGAGACCGCCCGGCGCGCGGCAGGCCGCGTGGTCGTGGACTATGAGGTGTTGCCGGTAGTCACGGACATGGAGCAGGCGCTCCGCCCCGATGCACCCGCCGTGCACGACTTCGGCAACGTCCTGCGACACATCCACATCGCGCACGGCGATCCCGCCGTACCCGCCGACGTGTGGGTCGACGGGTACTATGAGACGGGCATGCAGGACCAGGCGTTTCTCGGCCCGGAAGCGGGGCTCGCCGTCCCCGGCGGCGACGGCGCCGTCGATCTGTACGTCGCGACGCAGTGGCTCCACGTGGATCATCAGCAGATCGCGCCCTGCCTCGGACTCAGCCCGGACCGTGTGCGGGTGCACCTGGCCGGCGTGGGCGGTGCGTTCGGCGCGCGAGAAGACCTCAGCATGCAGATCCATGCGTGCCTGCTTGCGCTGCGCACCGGACGGCCCGTGAAGATGGCGTACGGCCGCGAGGAGTCGTTCTACGGACACGTCCACCGGCACCCGTCGCGGATCTGGATGCGGCACGGCGCGCGTCGCGACGGGTCCCTGATCTGCATGCGGGCGCGGATTCTCGTGGACGGCGGCGCGTATGCGTCGTCGTCCTCCGCGGTGATCGGCAACGCGTCGAGCTTCGCTGCGGGCCCGTATGCGGTGCCGAACGTGCTCGTGGACGGCACCGCCGTGTACACGAACAATCCGCCGTGCGGCGCGATGCGGGGCTTCGGCGCCGTCCAGGTCTGTTTCGCGCACGAGGCGCAGATGGACCGGCTCGCCCGAGCGCTCGGACGTGATCCCGTGGACCTCCGCCTGCAGAACGCGCTCGCGCCCGGCGCCAAGCTCCCCATCGGGCAGGAGATCCGGGGCAGCCTGCCGGTCGCCGAGGTGATTCGGCGGTGTGCCGCACTTCCGTTGCCGGAGCCACCCGAGGCGGCGCCCCGAGACACCCTGGCCTATCCGGGCGGCGCCGGGAACGTCTCTCGCGGCGAGCGATTGCGCCGCGGTGTCGGGTTCGCGGTCGGGTTCAAAAACCTCGCGTACAGCGAGGGCTTCGACGATGCGGCAGAGGCGCGCGTGCGCCTCCGCGCCGATGCGGCCGGCCCGATCGTCGAGGTGCACAGCGCCGCCGCTGAGGTGGGGCAGGGCCTTCACACGGTGCTCGCCCAGATCGTCCGTACCGAGCTCGGGGTGGAGCGCGTGGTCATTCTTCCCGCGAACACCGCCGTCATCGGGTCCGCCGGGTCGAGTTCGGCGTCCCGCCAGACAATGATGTCGGGCGGCGCCGTGGCGTCGGCGTGCGCGGCCGTTCGTGACGCGCTGTTCGCCCGCGCGCACGCCCAGCTGACGCAGGCGGGACGGCGGGTACGCGCGCGGCTGCGCCTCGCCGGAGGATGGATCCTCGCGGGGGAGGCGTCGATCGGTGCGGTCGACGCGTTTCTCTCGGAGCCGATCGAGGCGGCGCGCGTCTATCATCACCGTCCGACGCGGCCCCTCGACGCGCAGGGGCAAGGGGACGCCCACGTGGCGTTCGCCTGCGCGGCGGAGCGCGCGGTCGTCGAGGTGGACGAGGAGCTCGGCCTCGTGCGCGTGCTGCAGATCGCCGCAGCGCAGGACGTCGGCCGGGCCCTGCACCCACAGCAGGTGTGCGGACAGATCGAGGGCGGAACGGCGCAGGGGCTCGGGCTCGCGCTGATGGAAGAGATCCAGGTCGTCGGCGGGCGCATCCGCAACCCCTCATTCACCGACTACTTGATCCCGACGATCCTGGACATGCCGCCGGTCGTCTCCGCGCTCGTCGAGGCGCCGGAACCCGGTGTGCCGTACGGCGCAAAAGGTGTGGGGGAGCCCGCGACGATCGTGGCGACCGCCGCGGTCGTCGCCGCGCTCCGAGACGCCACGAGCAGAGCGTTGAACCGCGTGCCGGTGCGGCCGGAACACCTCGCGGGGCTCGTGTCCCCGGCGATCTCGAGCGGCCCGCCGCCGGTGCCAAACGTCCCCGGCCCCGAACCCATCCCGAAGGCGCACGGGCTCGCGGCCGGCCAACAGGAGCTGCGGTGACGAGCGCGCGCCCCGAGTACGCGGCCCTCAATCCCCCGGCGCGGCGCCTGTTCGGCACCGGTCCAACGACCCCCGACCCGCGCGTGCTGCGCGCGCTCGGCCTGCCGGTCCTCGGTCAGTTCGACCCGGCATTCACCGCGATCATGAACGAGGTGAGCGAGCTCTGCCGGTTCGTCTTCCGAACCGGCAACGCGCGAGCGTTCCCGGTCTCCGGGACCTCCCGCGCGGGCCTTGAGGCCGGCCTGTGCAGCCTGATCGAGCCCGGCGACCGCGTCGTCGTCGTGGTGGCGGGGCGGTTTGGCGAACTGCTCGCCGAGATCTCCCGCCGGTGCGGCGCCGAGGTCGTCGCCGTCGACACCGCGTGGGGCCGGGTCACCGAACCCGACGCGGTGCGCGCCGCGCTCGCCACAGGCCGGCCGAAGGTGCTCGCCCTCGTCCACGGCGACACCTCGACCGGGGTGCTGCAGCCGCTCCCGGATCTCGTCCGGCTGGCGCACGACCGCGGCGCGGTCGTGCTCGTGGACGCGGTCCTCACGCTCGGCGGGGTGCCGGTCGAGGCGGACGGCTGGGGCCTCGACGTGTGCGTGGCGGGGACGCAGAAGTGCATCGGGTGCCCGTCCGGCATGGCGCCGCTGACCTACACCGCGGCGGTCGAGGAGATGATCGCGGCCCGGCGGCGTCCGGTGCAGAGCAGCTACCTCGATCTGGGACAGATCCAGGCGTACTGGGGACCCGACCGGCTCAACCACCACACGCTCCCGACGAGCATGACGTACGGGCTGCGCGAGGCGCTGCGCTTGATCTACGAGGAAGGACTGGAGGCACGCTGGGAGCGGCACCGCCGGACCGGGGCGGCCCTGCATGCGGGCATCGAGGCGATGGGGCTGCGGCTGTTCGGCGATCCCGCCCACCGGCTCCCCATGCTGGCCATCGTCGAGGTGCCGGACGGGGTGTCCGAGCCCGGCGTCCGCGACGCGCTGTTGCGGCGCCACCACATCGAGATCATGGCCGCGTTCGGTCCGCTGCGAGGCCGCGCGTGGCGCATCGGGTTCATGGCGTACAACGCCGAAGTGCGAAACGTGGTCGAGTTTCTCGGCGCGTTCGAGGACGTGCTCACGAACGCCGGCGTGCGTGTTCCCCGCGGGGCCGGCCCGGGCGCCGCCGAGCGCGCGGGGGGGACGTAGCGCCGATGCGCGCGGACCTCGCCGTCGCCGGCGGCATCGTGGTGCTGCCGTGGGGGGAGGCCCCGGCCACGGTCCTCATTCGCGACGGTCGGATCGCGGCGATCGCCGACCTCGCGACCAGTGTGGCGGCGGCCGAGACCATCGATGCGCGCGGGCGCATCGTGCTCCCAGGCCTGGTCGATGCGCACGTCCACTTCAACGACCCTGGGCGGGTCGACTGGGAAGGGGTCGCCGCAGGGTCGCGCGCGGCTGCGGCCGGCGGCGTGACGACCGTCGTGGAAATGCCGCTCAACGCGGTCCCGCCGACCATCACGGCGGACGCGCTTTCCGCGAAGCGCACGGTGTTTGCGGGACGGTGCGCCGTGGACTACGCGCTCTGGGGCGGCGTGGTGACGGACAACACTGCCGAGCTGGACGCACTCCTCGATGGAGGCGTGGTCGGGCTCAAAGCGTTCATGTGCGACAGCGGCACCGAGTTCGCCCGGGCCACGGACGGCGTGCTGTTGTCGGGGATGCGCGCGGCCGGGCGCCGCGGTGTGCCCGTGGCGGTGCACTGCGAGAGCGAGGAGCTGACGGCGTACTTGGCCGCGGCGCTCCGAGGCGCCGACCGCCGCGACCTGGCCGCGTACGCCGCGTCGCGACCGCCCCTGGCGGAGACCGAGGCGGTGGCGCGGGCGCTGCGGTTGGGAGATGCGGCGGCGTGCACGGTATATGCGGTGCACCTCTCGACCCCAGAGGCGGTAGACCTCGTCGCCGGCGCGCGCCGCGCCGGCCGGCCCGCGTACGCGGAGACGTGCCCGCACTATCTCGCGCTTGACGAGGACGACCTTCGCCTGGGGCCCGTGGCCAAGTGCGCGCCGCCCCTCCGACCGCGTGCGCTCGTCGACGCGCTGTGGTCGCGTCTGCTGCGGGGAGAGGTGGACGTCATCGCGTCGGACCACTCGCCGTGCCCCTCGGCCATGAAGGACGTCAACGACGCGTGGCGTGCATGGGGCGGCATCACCGGGGTGCAGACGATGCTGCCCGTGCTCATCGACGAAGGCGTGCACCGGCGCGGCCTGTCCTTCGGCGCGCTGGCGCAGCTGACTGCGGAGGCCCCGGCGCGAATCCTCGGGTTGGCGCCGCACAAGGGCGCGATTACGCCCGGAGCCGACGCGGATCTCGTGGTCGTGGATCCGGATCGCGAGTGGACCGTCACCCGCGAGGCGCTGTTGTCGAGGCATCCCCACAGCCCGTTTCTTGGGCGACGGCTGCGCGGGGCCGTGGAGCGAACGATTGTCAGAGGTGTGACGGTCAACTTGGACGGCGAGCCCGTCGGGCCGGAAGGGTGGGGGAGCGAAGTCGGCTCCGCGACACCGCCTCGAAACCACAGCGCGTAGCCTTCCTGTGGAACCAGGGGATCGGTCGCGCCTCGCCGCTCGGCAACCCCTCCGGAGCCGACGTGAGGTCGAGCCGGGGCGCTTGACACGGACCGGGCCAGGGAATAATATCGAACTACGATATCGTATCCTGATATAATTCTCCCGAGCCTAAGGAGGAGGATGCTATGACCACGGTCAACGTCCGCTACATGGTCCACGACGTTAACGCCGCCGTCGCATTTTACACCACGCACCTCGGATTCACCCTGCTGTCCAGCGCGGCGCCGGCGTTTGCGGATGTTTCGCGGGGCGACCTGAGGCTGCTGCTCAGCGGGCCGACCAGTTCGGCGGGGCGGTCAATGCCAGACGGGCGCCGTCCCGAGGCGGGTGGGTGGAATCGCGTGCAATTCGTGGTCGACGACATCGCCGGCGAAGTCGCCAGGCTCCGAGCCGCCGGGGTGGAGTTCCGCAACGAGATCGTGACCGGCCCCGGCGGCTCGCAGATCCTGCTGAACGATCCGTCCGGCAACGTGGTCGAACTTTTCCAGCCGGCCCGCCGGGTCCCGGCATGACCCACGCGCGCTGCCGTGCTGGCGTCCGATATCGACCGGTCGACGGGAACGGAGTTGCGGTGGGGTGATCTTCCGGGACTTTCTTCTGGGTTTCGTGAGGGTTCACGTGCTGCATCGTGCGGCACAGGGGCCGATTTATGGCGTGGCCCTGCTCGATGAACTCCGGCAGCGGGGGCACGCCGTCGGCCCCGGGACGCTCTACCCGCTGCTGCACGAACTGGAGCGGGGCGGCTTCTTGGCCCGCGAGACCCGCATCGTGGAAGGGCGGGCGCGAAAGTACTATCGCCTGACCGCCGGCGGCGCGCGCGCCCTGGCCGACACTCGTCCGAGGATCCGGGAGTTGGTCGGAGAGCTGCTCGAGACTCGCGACCCCGCGCGCCGTCCGGAGCCGCGGAGGCTCGTGGCGGCGAGGCAACGCGCGGGAGAGTTGATCCGGCCCGCGGTCCTGCGCAAGCGGTTGGCGGCCAACACCGGGGAACGGGCACCGATCGTCATCGATGTGCGCGCGCGCGACGAGTACGCGTTGGGCCACATTCCCGACGCGCGGCACATCCCGGTCGATGAACTCGCCGCCCATCTCCGCGAGCTTCCACGTGGGCGGCTGCGCGTCACCTACTGCAACATGCAGCACCGCGGCACGTCTCGCAGCGAGCGGGCCGCGGCGCTGCTCCGCGCGTGCGGCCAGCGGGCGCAGGCGCTGGACGGCGGCCTCCCGGCGTGGGTGGCGGCGGGGTATCCGGTTGACCGCGGACTGCCCGCGTGAACCGGGGAGCCGCGCATGCCGGCCGCCGCCCGCAGGCCATCCGGAGACCGGTCCTGCGCGCCCTTCCGCAGCGGACCGCGTCGGGGTCGTTGACGCACGTCGCGAGATGAGCGACCACGTGGCGGGTGGCAGCGAGCATCGGGCCTCTCCCGCACGAGAGGTGTTCGTCTCCTTCCTCCGGCTGGGCGTCACGTCGTTCGGCGGACCGATCGCGCACCTCGGCTACTACAACGAAGAGTTCGTCCGTCGCCGCCGGTGGCTCGACGAGAGCACGTTTGCGCAGATCGTCGCGCTCTGCCAGTTTCTTCCAGGGCCGGCGAGCAGCCAAGTCGCTATCATCATCGGCCTCACGCGGGCGGGGGTCTTGGGGGCGGCCCTGGCGTGGATCGCGTTCACGCTGCCGTCGGCCGTGGCGCTCGTGGCGTTCGCGATCGGCATCGCACGCATCCCCGGCGTCACGGAGGCGCCGTGGATTCACGGTCTCCTGATCGCCGCGGTCGCGATCGTGGCCCTCGCAGTGTCCAACATGTATCGGTCGCTGTGTCCGGACGTACCGCGCAAGGTCGTCGCATGTGCCGCCGCGGCGCTGATTCTCCTCTTGCCGGCGAACGGCCTCGTGCAGCTCGCGGTCATCGTGCTCGGCGCGCTGTACGGCCGGGTGTTCCTGACGCCGGCGGACAAGGCGACACAACAACTGCCCGTCTCGGGGAACCGCGTCGCGGCGGTCGCGTCCGGAGCGGCCTTCGTCGCCTTGCTCGTTGGGTTCCCGATCGCACAGCGCTTCGTCGCGCCTGGTTGGCTCAGCGTGTTCGGGGCCTTCTACGAGTCCGGCGCGCTCGTGTTCGGCGGAGGGCACGTGGTGCTGCCGCTCCTCCAAGCGCGCGTCGTGCCCCCAGGCTGGGTCAGCCCGGGGACGTTTCTCGCGGGGTACGGCGCGGCGCAGGCGGTCCCCGGCCCGCTGTTCACGTTCGCGGCCTACCTGGGCGCCGCGATGCACGGCCCGGTCGGCGGCGTCGGCGGGGCCGCACTCACGCTGTTCGCGATCTATCTCCCGTCGTTCTTGCTCATCGCCGCCATTCTGCCGTTCTGGAACAGTCTGATGCGCAACCGGTCGGTCGTGGCCGCGGTGCAGGGGGTCAACGCCGCGGTGGTGGGAGTGCTGCTCGCGGCGCTCTACCAGCCGGTGTGGGTGACGGCAGTACACGCCCCGGCGGACGTGACGCTGGTGCTCCTCGCCTTCCTACTGCTTGATGTCTTAAAGGCCGCGCCGTGGCTGGTCGTCGTCGCGTCGGCCGCCGCCGCCGAAGTGTTGCACGTGCTCTAGGTCCGGGGTGTGCGCGAGCGCGAAGGCGCGTCGCCGGCCACAGGCGTGCTCATCCCGTCCGGCTGTACGAGACGCTGAGGGCGGCGGGGGCGCCGAGCCGCCGCCGCGCCGTTTCGCGCGTGGCGAACACGAGGACCACGATCGTGAAGACGTAGGGCGCCATCAACATCAGGTACACGGGAAGCCCGGTCCCGCTCGCCTGCAGGTGGAGTTGCAGCGCGTTCACGCCGCCGAACAGGTACGCGCCCACGACGGCACGGAGCGGATCCCACGTGGCGAAGATCACGAGCGCCACCGCGATCCAGCCGCGGCCGGCCGTCATGTTCTCGATCCACATGCTCGTGTACGCTGTCGACAGAAACGCCCCCCCGAACCCGGCGAGCACGCCGCCGATCACGACGCAAGCGTAGCGGACGCGCGCGATGTCGATCCCCATCGCGTCGGCCGCCTCGGGGTTCTCCCCGACCGCGCGGACGTTGAGCCCCCACCGGGTCCGGTACAGGGCGTACCATGCCAGCGGGACCAGCGCGTAGCTGAGGTACACGAGCGGGTCCTGGCGGAACAGCACCGGCCCCACGAACGGCAGTCGCTCGAGCCCGGGGACGGGCGCCAGAACAAACCCCGCGGCCGGCACACCGACGAACGACTTCCCAAGGGACGCGGACAGCCCGGTTCCGAAGATCGTCAGTGCGAGGCCGCTCGCGACCTGGTTGGCCCGCAGGGTCACGCTGAGCACCGCGTGCACCACGCTGAGGACCCCGCCGGCCGCTCCCGCCGCAAGCAACCCCAGCCAGGGGTTGCCCGTCTCCGCCGTGGTCACGAACCCCGCGAGCGCCCCGACGAGCATCATCCCCTCGACGCCGAGGTTGAGCACGCCGGACCGCTCGGCGAAGATCTCTCCCAGCGTAGCGAACAGCACCGGCGTGCCGGCGCGCACGGCGGCCGCGAATACCGCGGCCGGCAGCAGGCTCACCGGCCGCCCTCCGCAGGCGCCCGCGGGCCGATCCGCACGCGGGACCCCGCCAGTTGCTCGCCGCCCAGCACGAAGAAGAAGATCAACCCCTGCAGCATGTACACGACCGCGATTGGCAGGTTGAGCGAGATCTGCAGCCCGTCCCCGCCGAGGAACAACCCGCCGAGCAGGAACGCGACGAGGACCGTCGCCACCGGGTGGAGCCGTGCCAGCCAGGCGACAATGATCCCCGTGTAGCCGTACCCTGGGGACAGCCCTTGCTGCAGGCGCCCCGACACGGCGGAGACCTCGCCGGCCCCGGCGAGCCCGGCCAGGGCGCCGGCGGCGGCCATGACGAGCAGGATGTTGCGGGTCAGATTGATCCCGGCGTACCGCGCCGCGTCGGGGTTGTCGCCGATGATCCGGATCTCGAGCCCCCAACGGGTCCGCGTGAGCACGAACGCCGTGGCGGCAACGGCGAGGAGCGCGAGCGCGAACCCGAGGTGAATCCGCGTGCCCGGGACGAGCACGGGCAGCTTCGCCGACGCCGGCAGCACCGGCGAGAGGGGAAAGCCGCGGCCCTGCGGATCCTGCCACGGCCCGTAGATTAGGAAATCGACGAGCAGCAACGCCACGTAGTTCATGAGGAGCGTCGTGATCGTCTCGTTCACCGAGAGCCACGCCCGCAGGATCGCGGGCACGAGACACCACGCCGCGCCCGCGCCCATGCCGACGAGAAGCAGGGCGGGGACCGCGAGCGCGGAGTGGCCGATCGGGGTGAACACGGCGATCCACGTCGCTCCGATCGCCCCACACTGCAGCTGTCCTTCGGCGCCGATGTTCCACAGGCGCATCCGCGCGGGCAACAGCACCGCCAGACCGGTGAGGATCAGCGGGGTTGCCTTCACGGCGGTCTCGGACCATCCGAACGCGCTGCCGAACGGGTCACTCACGAGCACGGCGTAGGCCGCGAACGGGTTGACGCCTGACGCGGCGAGCATGAGTCCGCCCGCGGCCAACGCCGCGAGAATCGACACCACGGGCGCCGCGGCAGCCGCCAGGCGCGAGGGAGGACGCCGCTCCAGGCGCATCACGCGGTCTCCTCCGGCACGGCGAGCCGCGTGCCGCCCATCAACAGGCCGATCTGTTCCACGGTCACGTCCCCAGGCCGTACGACGCCCATGATCTGCCCGCCGCACAGAACCGCGACCCGGTCGCTCAGCTGCAGGATCTCGTCCAGATCCTCGGAGATCAGCAACACGCCGATGCCGGCACGCCGCTGGGCGAGCAACGCGCGGTGTACGGCTTCGGTGGCACCGATGTCGAGACCGCGCGTGGGGTGAAACGCGAGGATTGCGCGCGGCCCCGCCGAGATTTCGCGCGCGAGGATGAGGCGCTGAACGTTGCCGCCCGAGAGGGTGCCGGCCGGCGTGTCCGGGCCCGGGGTCTGGATCTTGAACGCCCGGATCAACGTCCGCGCGACCTGGTGCACCGTCTGGCGGTTGAGCAGCGGGCCCCGGCCAAATCTGGAGTCCCGGTAGCTCTTCAGGATGAGGTTGTCGGCGACGCTGAGGCGCGGTGCCACCCCGGTACCGAGCCGGTCCTCCGGCACGTGTCCGAGTCCGGCCCGGATCGCGTCCAGCGGACCGGCGCCCGTCCGGTCGCGCCCCGCGATGACCACGCGGCCGCGCGTGGGGCGTCGCAGCCCCGCGACGATCTCGCCAAGCTCGCGCTGGCCGTTCCCGGCGACGCCGGCGACGCCCACGATCTCACCGGCCCGCACCGCCAGCGACACGCCCTGCAGCGCGTCGGGCCCGCGGTCCCCGTCCGCCCAGAGGTCACGGACTTCCAGCACGACCGGCCCCGGCGTCACGGGGTCGCGCTCGGGCAGGTCGAACGTCTCGCGCCCCACCATCATCCGCGCGAGCGCCCGCGGGGAGGTCGCTGCGGTGGGGGTCGTCCCGACGAGCCGTCCGGCTCGCAGCACGGTGACGCGGTCGGCCGCCGCCATCACCTCCGACAGCTTGTGCGTGATCACGACGATCGTCCGCCCTTCGCCGGCGAGACGGCGCAGCGTGTCGAACAGATCCCGGGTTTCCTGCGGGGTGAGCACCGCCGTCGGCTCGTCGAGGATCAGGACGTCCGCGCCCCGCGCCAGCAGCTTGAGGATCTCCACGCGCTGCTGCTCCCCGACACTGAGCTGCCACACGCGCGCCCACGGATGTACCGCCATCCCGTACCGTGCGGCGGCGGCGGCTAGGCTGGCTGCCGCGGCTCGCTCGTCGAGCCGCCACCCCTGGGACGGGAGACCCAGCAGGACGTTCTGCACGACGGACAGCGACGGCACGAGCATGAACTGCTGAAATACCATGCCGAGGCCGGCCCGCAGCGCGTCCTTCGGCGATCGGAACACCCGCGGCGTGCCGTGCAGCCGGATCTCGCCGGCGTCCGGCTGGTAGAACCCGTACAGGATCTTCATGAGGGTGGACTTGCCGGCGCCGTTCTCGCCGAGGAGCGCGTGAATCTCGCCGGGCGCCGCCGTGAAGTCGACCGCGTCGTTCGCGACGACGCCGGGAAAGCGTTTGGTGATGCCCCGCATCTCGATCGAGACGGATGGCGGGGAAGACGTCACGAATGTGGGGGCCGCGCCAGGATCTCCGCGAGAGGCTTTGCGAGCACGCGGTTGAGCGCGTCGAGCACCGCCTTCGTCGCGGCATCGGACTCGTCCCGTCCGCGCGCCGCGCCGACGAACCGGCGGAGCGATGACGTACCGTCGTCGAGCACGATCACCGCGAGCGTCCCGGGGCCGCTCGGCACCTCGGTCAACTCCTCGATCGCGTACCGATACCCGTCGCCCGCCGCACGCGTCACCGCCGCGAGCGTGGCGCGCGCGGCGAGCAGCGAAAACCGCGTCGTCGTGCCCGGTGCGGCGGCCGTGCCCGTGCTCTCGCGCTCGCCGAGGCCGAGCCGCACGGACGCGGCGCGGCGGTCGGCGCCCCGAGACGTGCGAATCTCCACCAGGCGCAGGCGGGCCTCCGCCACGGTCGACGCCGGGGCCACGGGCCGCCGGCGTCCGTCCCATGCCGCCCGCCGGGCGATGCCCGCGGGAGACTCCTTCGCCGCCGTGGAGGCCCGGCTCGCCAGAGATAGCAGGTCGTCCACGTTCGCCGCAGCGTGCGCCGCGGTCCGCCGCTGCAACCGCCGTCCCCCAGCGTAGCCGACGCTGACGGTGACACGCCGCGTCTCACCGTCGACGTCCACGGGCACGACGGTGCGCTCCTGCACGTGCGCGGCAAGCGCGCGTGCGTCGGTATCGCGCCGCGTCGTCGCGATCGCAAACTCGTCCCCACCGTACCGGCAGAGCAGGTCGGTCTCGACGTTCAGGGCGGCGGAGAGCAGCGAGGCTACCGAGCGAAGCACATCGTCGCCGACGACGTGCCCGAGCGCCTTGTTCACCGCGCCGAAGTTGTCGAGGTCGACGAACACCATCGCGAGTTCGTGTCCCTGCGTGAGTTCGGCGGCGGCCCAGGCGCGCAGCGCGGTCGCCCAGGGCAGACCGGTGAGCGGATCGGTCTGCTGGCTCTTCGCCTGTAGGATCGCGACGAGCGAGACCTGCCCCACGAGCCGGCCGTCCAGCACGACCGGAAGCATCTCGACGTGTTGGCCCATCACCATCGTGTGCGCCTGCACCACGGACAGGTCAGGGGTCGCGCACACGAGCGGCGTCACCATCACGTCCGCGACGGTGCGATCCGGCGGCTGTCCCAGCAGTTGGGGAGCGCCCACGAGCCCGACGACGCGATGCTCGTCCACGACGGGCAGCCCGGCGAGCCGGTGCTCCAGCATGAGATCGCTCGCGCCCCCCACGGTGGCATCCGGCGGCACACAGACCGCGTTCGCGATCATCACGTCCGCGACTGTCACGAGGGCTTCGCTCATCTTGGATGATCCGGCCCAACTGGTGGCATACGACAAAGGTGCGAGACCGTATGGCTGTGCCCGGTAGTTCGTGCTCGCAGCGCGCGTTCCTCCGCGCGCCGCGGGATGCGGCCGCCGCCGCGCGTAGGTGACGCGGCGCGACGGACGCGGAAGGGGCTCATTGTGGCGCAGTCGAAGAACGCGCGCAACGCTCGGCGCCGTGCGATCGCGACCGTGCGGTGGAGCCTCCTTCAGAGGGCGGTGATGCATGGCAGTCTCCCACTACGTCGGTGCGCGCGTCAAGCGCATCGAGGACCCGAAGCTCATTCGCGGGGAAGGGTCGTACGTCGACGACCTCGCCCTCGCCGGCATGCTGCACGCGGTGTTCATTCGCAGCCCGCACGGACACGCGCGCATCACCCGCCTCCGCCTCGACGCCGCGCGCGCGCATCCGGGCGTGGTCGGGGCGTTCGCGGCGGCCGACCTGCGCGACATCCAGAAGGCGTTTCCCGCGGCGACCGTCGAGGGCATGCGCATGGCACCGCATCTCCCGCTCGCCGATCGTGAAGTGAACTACATCGGGCAGCCGGTCGCGGTGGTGGTCGCCGAGTCCGCGTACGGGGCCCGAGACGCGGCCGAACTCGTCGCAGCCACCTACGACCCGCTGCCCGCGGCCGTCGACCTGGATCGCGCGGCCGCCGGCGCCCCGTTCGCCCACGCGGACCTCAAGACCAACGTCGCGTACTCGACGACGTTGGAGCACGGCGATCTCGACGCCGCGTTCCAGGACGCGCCGGTCGTGGTCCGGCAGCGCATGAACAACCAGCGCCTCGCGCCGGTCTCGATGGAGGGGAGGGGCACCGTCGCGATGTACGACGGCAGCCAGGGCCAGGGCATCCTCACGGTGTGGACGTCCACGCAGGAGGCGCACGCGATCCGCGACGGGCTGAGCGAGGTCTTGGGGTTGGAGGCGCGTCGGATCCGCGTGATCACGCCCGACGTCGGCGGCGGGTTCGGCGCGAAACTGAGCACCTATCCGGAGGACGCGGTCGTGGCCGAGCTCGCGCGGCGGCTCGGGCGACCGGTGAAATGGATCGAGACGCGCCGCGAAAATCTCTTGACCACCACCCACGGCCGGGCGCAGCTGTTCGAGGTCGAGGTCGCAGCCGAACGCGACGGCCGCCTCCGCGGGCTGCGGGGCCGTGTGCTCGGCGACCTGGGCGCGGAGTGCTTGTACCTGACCGCGATCATCCCGACGCTGACGCCGCTGATGATCCAGGGCCCGTATGAGATTCCCGCGATCCGGTGCGAGTTGCTCGGCCTCTACACGAACACGTGCCCTACGGGCGCGTACCGCGGCGCGGGCCGCCCCGAGGCGAGTTACTACCTGGAGCGCGTCATGGACCTGGTGGCCGACGCGACCGGCGTCGACCCGGCCGAGGTGCGACGCCGCAACTTCATTGCCCCCTCCAAGTTTCCGTACACGACGGCGAGCGGCGCGCAGTACGACAGCGGGGAGTATGCGAAACCGCTCGACGAAGCGCTGCGCATCGCGGATTACCCGCGCCTCCGCCGTGAGCAGGAGACCGCCCGCCGCGCGGGGCGGCTGGTCGGCATCGGGGTCGCCAGCTACGTGGAGATCTGCGGCTTCGGCCCGTGGGAACTCGGGACCGTCCGCGTCAACAAGGACGGCACCGCGACCGTCGTGACGGGCACGTCGCCGCACGGCCAGGGCGATGCGACCGGCTTTGCGCAGATCGTCTCGGACGCCCTCAGCATCGCGATCGACCAGATCACGGTCGTCCACGGCGACACGCTCCTGGTCCAGCACGGGGGCGGCACCAGCGGCAGCCGCAGCATGGCGCTCGGGGGTTCTGCGGTGCACCTGGCGGCGCTCGACGTTCGTGAGCAGATCCTCGGGGTGGCCGCGAACATGCTCGAAGCGGCCGCGGCAGACCTCATGCTCCAAAACGCGGCGGTCTCCGTGCGCGGGGCGCCGGCCCGCACCGTGACGATCGCACAGGTCGCGCAGGCCGCCTACAACGGGAAGCACGTCCCCGACGGGCAGGATCCCGGGCTCGAGGCGACCAAGCGCTTTAAGTCGGAGGGGACGACGTTTCCGTTCGGCACGCATGTGTGCGCGGTCGAGATCGACCCGGAGACCTACGCGTCCAGGATTACTCGTTACGTCGCGGTGGACGACTGCGGCCGCGTCATCAACCCGTTGCTCGTCGACGGTCAGGTCCACGGCGGTATCGTGCAGGGTGCCGCCCAGGCGCTGCTCGAGGCGGTCATCTACGACGAGCACGGCCAGCTGCTCACTGGTACGCTGGCCGAGTACGGCATTCCCAAGGCGGAGCTGGTCCCGCGCATCGAGCGCGGGGTGTCGGTCACCCCGACCCCTCGGAACCCTCTTGGCGCGAAGGGCGTGGGGGAGGCCGCGACGATCGGGTCGACGCCCGCGGTGGTCAACGCCGTGGTCGACGCGCTGAGCCACCTTGGTGTCCGCCACATCGACATGCCGCTGACCCCGGAGCGGATCGCCGCGGCCATGCGGGACGCACAGAAGAACACATAGTCCTCGCGAGGCACCGCCGTGACCGAACCGCGCGCCCTCGTGTTCATCGACGGGTGGTGCGCGCAGTGCCGGGCGGCGGCGCGCGTGCTCGCGAGACTGGACCGGTGCCACCGGCTGTCGGTGCGCTCGTTTCGCGACGACGAGCGGTACCGTGACGCCGGGCTCACCCCCGACGACCTGCTGGCACGCATGTACGTGGTGGAGGTGGCAACGGGCCGGGCGCACGGCGGCTACGGTGCCGTTCAAGTGCTTGCCCGGTTGCTGCCCCTGCTGTGGCCACTGCGCCCGGTGCTCGCCGTCGCCAAATGGACGGGCCAGGGCGACCGCTTGTACGACTACCTGGCGGCACGCCGCCGCATCATCCCCGACCCGCGGACGTGCGCGGTCCCGCACGCGCCGGCGGAGTGCACCGATGCGCTCGTCCCGCCGCCGATGGACGAAGACCCGGACCGACCGGGGATGCGGGGACGCCGCTAGCGCCGTGCCGCATCGGACCCACCGTCTAGGATGGTCACGACAGGGGCACACCTCGTCGGTAGAGCCATAACCCGGGTCTTCCAACGAGGTGGTCGCGGTGAGGTACACACGAGCGCTCCGAACGCTTGGCGTGGCAGCGCTCGCCGTCGCGTTCATCGTCACGAGCGCTCCGCGCATCAGCTTCGCGCAGACCGCGAACGCCGGGCTCGCGCTTGAAGCGCTCACCGTCCTCGAGGAGGAATACGTCGATCCCGTCCGACCCGTCCCCCTGTTGAACGCCGCGCTGGCCGAGCTCCGCGCCGACACCCACCTGCCCGCGACCGTGGTCCCGGATATCCCGACGGGGACCGCTGAGGACATCGCGAGAGCGTGGTTCGAGCGGGAGTTCGCGATCGTGACCGACCGCAGCCAGGCCGCGGCGGACGACCTGGCTCAGGCCGCCACCGCGGCGATGCTCGCGTCCCTGCACGACAGCCACACGAGCTACTACACGCCCGAGTCGCTCAAGGAAATCGAAGCCGAGATGCGCCACGAGACCTCGTTCACCGGCATCGGCATCACCATCGGGCAAGTCACCGACAGCGCCGGCGCGAAGTGGATCATGGTCACGGAGGTGTATCCGGGGTCTCCCGCCGAGGCGAGCGGGATTCGGCGATTCGACATCATCCAGGCGGTCGACGGTCACGCGATCGACGATGCGGATCTTGACGCCGCCGCCCAACTGATCCGCGGACCGGCCGGATCGAGTGTCACCCTGCTCCTCCGACGCGCCGGTGAGACGCTGACCGCAAACCCCACGCGCGCGCCCGTGCGGATCGAGCCCGCGTGGGCGTCCGTGCTGGCGTCCGGCATCGGGTACCTGCGAATCGCGGCGTTTACGGCCGACACCGCGCGCACTACCGGCCGGGCGTTGCAGGCGCTCGGGACGATCCCCGGTCTCATCATCGACCTTCGCGGAAACCCCGGTGGGATCGTGACCGAGGTGCAGGCGGTCGCCGGGTTGTTTCTCCCTGCCGGCACCGTGATCGGCCGCGTCCGCGGTCACGGCAGCGAAACCGAGCCGATGCGCGCGACCGGATTGGGCGGTGCGACGACCGTACCGATCGTCGTGCTGACGGACGGCGGCACCGCATCGGCTGCGGAGATCCTGACCGGCGCGCTCAGAGACGCTCGACGCGCCACGATCCTCGGCGAGCGGACGGCCGGCGCCCTCGGCGGATCCGTCACGATGAAGCTCGGATACGGCGGCATGTCGGTGACCGTGGAACGCATTCAGGGGCCGCAAGACGAGGTCGTGGAAGGTCGCGGGATCGCGCCCGACATCCCGGTGCGACTGACCGGTGACGACGTGGAGGCCGGTCGCGATTCACAGTTGCGCGCGGCCGAATCCGTCATTGCGTCCGAGCATCCCGCGATCGATCCCGCGCCACGCGTCCCGCGCGGCTATCTGGTGTCGCCAGCACCGATCGCCCCCGCCGCGCGCGGGCCGCTCCTCCCGCCGCCCTGGGGTCGCGGGGTCTGGGCCGCGACACGGCGCTAGCGCACACGCTAGCACGGGCTCAGCGCCGATTTGCCGGCGTCGGTGAGCGCGCCGCATCTGAAGACCGCCATGGGATCCAACTTGCCGGGCACGCCGCGCCAAGTATAGCAGATGATCGCGGCCAGCCGCCCCTGGCTCATAAACTGGGTAGTGTACGGTGTTGTGTGTAAAAGCAGGAGCCCAAAAAGGGAGGGCGTACCCCCGACCTGGACAATAACCACAAAGGAGGGATACGCCCGTGGCCAGTGTGACAGCACTGACCGATCTCACAGTAGCCGATCTGTGG
>DATGJN010000106.1 GCA_035295165.1 bacterium | reverse complement strand
CGGGCCCCGGCGGGCGCCGCCTCGGCCGCGTACCGCTCGAGCGTCGTGCCCGGGACCACGGAAAACGCCGCCGTCATCTCACGGGGGATCCTCGCCGGCCGCCCGTCCCCGCCGGTCAGGATCCAATCCATCGTTGCCGCGCCGACGGCCACGCCAGCGCCGTCCCGAACCGTATTGCCGCGGCGGGCCCAGACGCGCCGGGCACCCAGCACCTGGGTCGTCACCTCGACCGCGTCGGCGTAGCCGACCGAGAGCGCAAGAGACAGATGCGCCTGCCGGACCACCCAGAACAGCCCGTGCGCACAATACCACGACAACGGGTACCCCACCGCGGCCGAGTGCCCGAACGCCGTCTCCACGACGTACCTCAGAATCGTCGAGCTACGGGCCGAGCCGTCCGGACCGCACTCGTCGAATCGCACTTGAAACCGCTGCGCGTGCACGGCCAACATGGTGCCTGAGGGCCTCAGCACCGTCTCCGCGCCCGAACGTCCCGATCCCGCCCGAACGCCTCGGCGCCGGCGATCCTCTAACCTCCGGAGGCTCACCCGAGCCCGCGGCGCAACCCGTGCAACCGCGGCATCACGTCGGTGCCCCCTTCGCCAAAATGGCGCGCCACCTCGACGTAATTCCGGTACAGTCCGTCATACACCCGTCGGGCCGGCTCACCCGGGCGGTACAGGATCCGCTCGGCATTGCCCATCCGGTTGACCACGCCCGTCATATCCACCGCCTTCTCGGAGGCGGCGACGGCATAGATCGCGGCCCCGACCGCCGATGCGTCTGGCACGCGAGCGGCCCCGACCGGCCGGCCGGTCACATCGGCCGTAATCTGGAGCAGCAGCGCGTTGCGTTCGGCCAGGCCGCCACAGGCGTGGATGCCCGAGACCGGCACCCCGCCCGCCTCGAACGTCTCGATGACGCGGCGCGTCCCGTACGCCGTCGCCTCGAGCAGCGCCCGGTAGATCTCTTGGGGCTCAGTCGTCAGCGTGAGACCCAGGATCGCGCCGGACAGTTCGGCATCGACAAGCGGCGTCCGGCACCCGTTCCACCAATCGAGCGCGAGTAGACCCGACGCGCCAGGAGCGAGTGCGGCCGCCTCCTGCCCGAGCCGGTCGAACACGTCGCTCTCACCGTATCGCGCGGGGACGGCCGTGCGCACAAACCAGAGGAAGATATCGCCCACGGACGCCTGGCCGGCTTCATACCCGAACAGCCCCGGAAGAATGCCGTCCTCGACCACGCCGGAGATGCCCCGCACCGGGCGGCGCCTCGAATCCACGAGCAGGTGGCAGGTGGAGGTGCCCATGATCATCACGAGCTGGCCGGCGTCGTGTACGCCGAGCGCCGGGACGGCGGCGTGTGCGTCGATGACGGCCACGGCCACCGGCGTGCCCGCGCGCAGCCCCGTGCGGGACGCCCACGCGGGCCCAAGTCCTCCCGCGCTCGTGCCCACCGGGCGCGGACGCTCGGCCAAACGGTCCAGGAGACTGGGGAGCGACGGATCGAGTTCCTGCCAGAAGTCGCGCCGCGGATACCCGGCGTCCTTCTGCCAGTGAGCCTTGTACCCAGCTTGGCACGCGCTACGCACCTCCTCGCCGGTCAGCTGCCACACGAGCCAGTCGCCGCCCTCAATCCAACGGGCCGCCGCGCGGGACACAGCGGGCGGTGCCTCGGCGAGCACCTGCCAGCCCTTGGCCCACATCCACTCGGACGACGTCTTCCCCCCGTACAGCGACAGGAACTCACCGCCGGGCTGCGCGGCGCGGCCGTTGATGCGGTCGGCGTAGGGCTGCGCCGCGTGGTGCTTCCAGAGCTTCGGCCACGCGTGCGGCTCCCGCTCGAACTCGGGCATCTGGCACAGGGGCGTGCCGTCGGCCGTGGCCGGGAGCACCGTGCAGGACGTAAAGTCGATCCCGATCCCGACGACATCCCCGGGCGGTCCGGCGGCGGCCATCGCCCGCAGGAGCGTCTCGACCGCCTCGAGCCAGTCCCCGGGGTGTTGCAGCGCCCAATCGGGCGGCAGGCGATCCGCCCGACCCGGAAGCGCACGGTCGAGCACGCCGTGTCGGTACGGGTGGGTCGCCGCGGAGAGCACGCGCCCGCTGTCTGCGTCCACGAGGACGGCGCGCGCGGATTCGGTGCCGAAGTCGAGGCCGATCGCGTGGCGGCTCATCGTATCCCCTCCCGATTACGCGAACACACGGGCGTCGATCCCGAGCATCTTGGCGACCCAGACCAGGTCCTCGACGTAGTCGCCGTACACGCCGTGGATGTGGTTGCTGTCGTACTCGGACAGGAACACGTTGGGCGGTACGCGGAACCTCGCGAACGCGTGCGGCCACACCGGGGTCGTCGCGGCCGCCTTCGCCTCGGCGACGGCGGGCGGAAACTCCACCAGGTCGCCCGGGGCGATTGCGAGCCAGTATCGCCCCTGGCGGCGCGCCAGCCGTGCCAGCGTCACGGGACCGGGGGCGGCGATGTGCATGACCGATGCGCCGCCGGCGGGAAAGTAGATGTCCGCGGGGTAGAGGTGCACGCGCGGGAGGTTTACGGCCGGGTCGAACGACCGGCCCGCGAAGTAGGTCGCGTGCTCTCCAGAGTTGCACAAGTCCCATACATCGTCCGCGGCGTCGTAATGCCGCACGTCCGCGAACAACACGGGGGTGCCGGCGATGTGCTTGAAGATCTCCATCGTGAGCGCGCCGTCGCTGTCCGCCTCGGTCGCGCAGACGATCGGATCGTGCGGCCCCTCCCAATCGTATGGATCGTTCAGGAGTGC
The DNA here is from genome assembly GCA_035295165.1 of bacterium. Classification (NCBI taxonomy): domain Bacteria; species bacterium. Next base: position 8,237 of record DATGJN010000106.1, on the reverse strand, counting down.
CTCGGCGACATCCATCGTGGCAAAGTGATTCGTCATCTCAGGCTGCCCCTTGATCCCGCAGAAGCTGCACCGCCACTCCGCCAGGATCTCACGGACCGCGAGGTAACTCTTGAGCTGACGCCGCAGCAGATCGGGCGTCAGCCGCTTGCCGTCATAGTGGATCGTCGCCCCGTTGCGCTGGAGCCACGCAATCCCCGCGTCCGCGCGGGCGTCGGGCACCGCCTCCGAACGGCGGACGATCTCGTACTGGTCGATGTGCTCGATGTCGATCCCGAACTCCCGGTTCCACTGGTCGAGCGCGGGCACCGCGGTGTACATCCCCATCGATCGCCCGCCGATAAGGCCGTACACTTCCCCCCGCAGCCGGTTCTTCGCCATGGCCGGCCGCAGGAAACGGAGCACCTGCTGGCAGACCGTATCGTCACCGATGTCGCCGGAGATCCGCCCGTGGAAGGCGCCGATCTGGTCCAGGCTGCCGGCCGCCGCCAACATCGCAACGAGGCCCGGGTACTTCGGGTTCACGTTGCTGAGGAGCAGGATCGGATGCGGCACGAACTGCGCGGCGATCGCCGAGAAGTGCGGAAACGCCCAAATCCCGTAGTTGAACACGACCGCTTCGACGTCCTGCGCCGCGAGGTAGCGCGCCTCGCTCTGCGCGAGGTCCGTGGTCCACACGATGTCCCGGCCGGCGACGACGTCCCACCCGGCCGCGCTGAGCCGGGCGCTCAAGCGCTCCTGAAACTGCCGGGTCAGCGGCAGCAACTCCTGGTGCATATGGGGGCGACCGTCGGAAAAGGTCAAGATCCCCACTCTCGGACGTTTCATCGACCACCTCCGGGCACTGTGTCGCGGGCGACCACCGCCCTACCCCTTGATGCCGGTCGTCGTGATCCCCTGCGTGAAATAGCGCTGCAGGAGGAAGAACGCGAGGAGCGCCGGAGCGGTCGCCATCACCGCCGACGCCAGCGGCGGCCCGAACGCCGGCGCCGACCCGCTGGTCCCGGCCTGCGCCCCCATGTACTGTGCGATCCCCACGGGCAGGGTCCGCGCGTGGTCGCTGCTGGTCGCGATCAGCGGCCACAGGAAGTTGTTCCAGGAGCTGACGAACGTGAGGGCGGCGACCGCGGCCATCGCCGGACGGCTGAGCGGCAGCACGACCTGCGAGAACACCTGCAGGTCGCTCGCGCCGTCGATCCGCGCGGCCTCCTCGAGCTCCCCGGGGATGCTCAGAAAGAACTGCCTCATCAGGAACACGCCGGTGACGTTCGCGGTGGTCGGCAGGATCAGCGCCTGGAACGTGTCGAGCATGCGCCACTCCGCGAAGATCACGAACAGCGGGATCACCGTCACCTGGATCGGCACGAGCAGCATCGAGATGATCGTGTCGTAGATCAGGCCGCGGCCGGGGAACGCAAACCGGGCGAGCGCGTAGCCGGCCATGGCGTCGATCGCGACGACGACCGCGGTCGCGACGAGCGCGACCACCACGCTGTTGAACGTCCACCGCAGGAACGCATACCTGGCAAGCACCCGCTGGAAGTTCTCGAGCGTGACCGTCTGCGGGATCCAGTGGGGCACCGCGGACAGAATCTGTCCTTCCGGTTTCAGCGAGGTGGAGACCATCCACACGATCGGCGCGACGGCGACGATCACCGCGGCGATCTCCGCCGCGTACATCAGGCCGAGGAGGCTCTGCCGGCGCAGCACCCGTCCCGCACGCTGTCGAGATCGCGCGGCGGGGGCGACCGCGGGTGCGGCGAGTCGACGGAGGTTCACGACGCCTCCGAGGACAGCAGCCGCTGCTGCAGCCACGACAGCACGAGGAGGAAGGCAAACGTCACGTAGGCGATCGCCGACCCGTAGCCCAACTTGAACGTTTGGAACGCCTGGTAGAACAGGTACTGCACCAGGGTGAGGGTCGCCGTGCCGGGTCCGCCGCCGGTCATGACGTACACTTGGTCGAACACCTGGAACGTGTTGATGACCGTCAGCATGACCACGACGAACGTCGTCGGGCGCAGCAGCGGGACGATCACGTGGCGGAGCACCTGCCACGACCCGGCGCCGTCGATGCGCGCCGACTCCTCGAGCTGCGGCGGACTGTCCTGCAGTCCGGCCAGGAAGATCACCATGTTGTATCCGACCGTCCACCACACCGTGGTGAGCGCGATCGCGGGCATCGCGGCCGCCTCGCTCGACAGCCAGGGGATCGGCCCAAGGTGCACCATCGCCAGGTAGTAGTTCAGCAGGCCGAAGTTGCTGTCCAGGATCCAGTTCCAGAGGATGCCGACGACCGCGGACATCATCGCGTACGGGGCGAAGATCAGCACGCGCGCCAGGCCGCGGCCCGCGAGCGGCCGGTTCAGCAACAGCGCGCACCCGAACCCCAGCACGATCAACGCGGGCGCCGTCAGCACGAGGAAATAGAACGTGTTCCGAAGCGACGTGTAGAACAGCGGGTCGCGCGCGAGCGCCGCGTAGTTGGCCAATCCGACGAAGCGCGGCGCGCCGACGATGCTCCACGACGTGAAACTCGTCAGGAACCCCCCCACGACCGGGCCGAACCGGAACAGCACGAAGACGACGAGGTACGGCAGCAGGAACAGGTACGGCGTGAGCGGCGCACCGCCTCCGCGAAGACGGTGGCCGTGCGCTCGGTCGGGGAGAACCTTCATCGTCACCAGGGCGGTCCCGGAGGGCCGAGACCCTCCGGGACCGCGTCACGGATGCGTTCCTACGGAGCGGCCAGGATGGCGTTGATGCGGGCTCGCAGCTCCTGCGTCACTCCCGCGACCGGCTGGCCCTTGACGAGGACCGACTGGGCCGCAACCACGATCGGACTCGGCGCCGCGGCCGAGTAGAGCTGCGCGGACGGCCTGACGTCCGGCAGCATGATCTCGTAGGCCTGTTCCTCGAGGAACCCCCGGCGGCCCGGGAGCGCCCGAAACGCAGCGGAGGTCCGAGCCGACAGCAGCGCCGGCAGGTTGCCCGACATCCCCCAGTCCTGCGAGTGCTGCACGATCCATGTTGCGAGGGTCAGGGCGGCCTGCTCGCGCGCCTTGTTACTCTGCTTGGGGATCGTCAGCAGGTGCCCGCTCCCCCACGCCGCCGGCGCCGCGAACACGCGCGGGAACGTGGTGGTATCCCAGCGGAGTCCGCTGACCTTGTTGAGGCCGGGGATCTCCCACGGACCGTCGATCAGCATGGCGACGTGCTTCGTCACGAAGTCCTGGTAGGGGTTGGTCTCGCCCACCGGGACGACGTGATCTTTGAACACGAGGTCCTGCAACCACTGCCACGCCGCGTTCGCCTTCGCGTCGCTGAACACCGTCCGGGAGAAGTCAGGCGCCAGGAACGGATCGCCCTGCTGCGCGAGAAGCGCATACCACATGTAGAAGCCATGGTGATTGTTCATCATCCCGACCCCGTACTGCTTGATTGTCTTCGGGTCGAACGCGGGATCGTCGGGGTGCCGGCCCGCGCCGTCGATCGTCAGCTTCTTCGCCGCCGCGACGAAGTCGGTGCCGGTGGTCGGCAGCTTGTTCGCAGGCAGCCCGGCGGCCTTCCACATGTCGAGGTTGACGTAGACGGCGTGCATGTGCATGTCGAGCGGGATCGCGTACTGCGTGTTCTGCGAGAACGTGCCCTTCCAGGCGACGTCCATGAAATCCGACGCCTTGAACCCGGCCGCCTTGACCATGTCCCCCATCGGCTCCAGGATCCCGAGCGACGCGAACTGCGCAATGTCCTGCGAGTGCATCCCCATCAGGTCGGGCGGCTGCCCCGCGCGCACGCTAGTCAAGAGCTTGTCGAACAGCGGCGTCCACTGGAGGGTCGTCAGCGTCACGCGGATGTCCGGATGCTCCTTGTTGAACTGGTCGACCATCTGGTGCATCACGTCCCCGTCGGGACCGGTCCACCCGCCCCAGAAGACCAGATCCATTGGGGCCGCGGCCCCGGCCGTCTGTTGGAACGGCACCGCCACCAGCACGACGAGCATCGTGCACACGACGAGACACAATCGCTGTTTCATACGTTGCCCCCCTTTTCTCGGCGCCCGCCGCCGCAATCCGGCCGCCGCTGCATCCGTGAGCCGCGCACGGGCACGGACGACGCCGCCCCCACGATACCGCGGCTGAGGCCACCGGCGCCATCGGGCGCCGACCCGATGAGGACCCGAACCGGCCCGACTCTCGGCCGCTTCCCGGCAGTCCCGGCTCCGACTTCGTTCCAGAGGCCGGAAAAGGACTCCTCCAGCCCTCACCAGAAGGGAGGCCCGTGCCGGTCACACGCTGGGAAGACCGCATTTCGCGGTGGGATGACGCGGGTCGCGCCGGCGAACCCCTGGGTCACCATCCACGCGTAGCTCGCGGGCCGGTCGCGGTGGGACTGTGGGCGGCGCCGGCCGTCGCCCCCTCCGACCGTGGCGACCCACGCGCGCGCGACCTCATCGTCTCGTGCTGGGACGCCTGCTTCGAGGGCGGGGTGTATCGGTTCTCGGGCCTGAACGAGGCGCTCGACGTGGAGCACTCCGGCGTGCGAGTCCCCTCGCTCTTCGGAAACGTCGACCCCACCCCGGGGATCGCGCCACCGGCGTTGGTTGGCGTGGCGCGGGGCCGCCCCGAGATCCTGTGGTTTCGCGACGGCGCGACCGGCGGTCCGGTCCCGCTCGATGTGACGGTGGCCTGGATCCGCGGCCGCGAAACGCTACACGTGGTCCGAGCCTGCGACCTCGACGGCGACGGCGTCTGGGACCTCCTCATCGGCACGGATGATTGGACGGACTACTGGCCGGACGGACGCGAGTGGAATGATCCAGCCTACCGTCCCTACGAGACCGACGGCACGTGGCGGGGGGGACTCCTGCGGGGGCACGTGTACGCGGCGCTGAATTGCGGGACGGGCGACCGCCCGCGCTTCGAGCGTGCGGTCCCGCTCATGCACAACGGCCGACCCCTTGAAGTGTATGGGGCGGCCGCCCCGACGTGGGGAGACTTCGTGGCCCGAGGGTGCGCCGACCTGATCTGCGGCGATTTCCTCGACCGGTTGTGGTTCTTCCGCCACCGCGGGGGCCTCGAGTTCGACTCCGGCGTCGCCGTCGCGGGTCCGGACGGCCGCCCGCTCGCGCTCTCTCAGAATGTCCACGTGCCAATTGCGGTCGCGCGTGCACAGGCCTCCGGCAGCGGCCGCCCGCGTCCGCCCGCGCTCCTCGTCGGGGCCGAAGACGGATTCGTGCAGCGGCTGCAGCCGCGCCCCGGCTCATCCGTCGTGCCCGCATATGACGATCCCGAACCCGTCTGCCAGCCCCACCCGCCGCTGCATCCCGGCATCGAACCTGTGCCGGCGGTCTGCGACTGGTCGGGAGATCGTCGGCACGACCTCATCGTCGGCACGGGCGGAGGGTGGCTGCTCTGGTATCCAGACCTCGGCGGCGCGGATTCGGTGCGGCGGTACGGCGAGGCCCGGGTCTTGCGAACCACAACGGGTCCCATCCGCGTCCAGGCGGGCGCCACGGGCTCCATCCAGGGACCCTCGGAAGCGAAATGGGGATATCTCTCGCCAACCGCGGCGGACTGGAACCGCGACGGCCGGCCGGAGATACTCGCAAGCGACGTCATGGGACGTCACCTCGTCTTTTCTCGCACCACGGACCCGGCGGTTCTGGAACCTCCCCGTCCGCTGCGATACGCGGGGGCACCGCTCCGGACGGTGTGGCGGGTGGGTCCCGCCGTGACGACGTGGGGAGATCCCGAAGGACGGTGGCGATACGTGTGCGTGGACGCGACGGGAACGTTGGTCGACTTCGCCCAGGCAGGTCCGGACGCGTTGGATGCGAAGCGATGGTTGCGGTACGCGAGCGGCGCTCCGATCGAATTCACCGAGGACCGAGGCGGCGGGCTCGGGCGGGTCAAGCTCGCGGTCTGCGACTGGACAGGCTCGGGGCGCGGCGACCTCCTCGTGGGAACGCACGCTCGGGCGTCGCTGCCTCCGGGATCGACCGGGGCGCCCCGACACACGCACGGTCAGGCGACCATCCTGATGCTCGAGAACGTCGGGGCCCGCGGCGAGCCCACGTTCGCCCAACCCCGTCAACTGCGCTACAGCGGGGAGCCGCTGCGATTCGGAATGCACTCATGCGCCCCGGCCCCGGTCGACTGGCTGGGACGCGGCGCGCCCGATCTCGTCGTGGGAGTCGAAAGTGGCACCCTCGTGCTGCTCAAACGCGAACAACTGACGTGGTGAGCGGATGACCGGAGCCGGACACAACGCCTACGGCGAGGCCGCCGCAAGTCAAGCCGGGTTGGCTCCGAAGAGCTACCTCTCTCTCGCCATGCGACGACGCTCGCCGATCCTTGACTGTGGGAAATTCGGGAGGCGCTCGCCCTACTGGCTTTCCACCGTCTTTGGTCCCCGCCGCCGGTGCCTACCGCCCGCCACTGTCCTTCGGAGTTACCCCCGAAGTACGTCCGACCGGCTCTCGGCGTCCACGCGCGCGAACGTTTGAATCGGCTACTTCGCCAGTCGACTTGCGCCTCCGTGCCTATTGGTACCACCATCGTGACGGACGCGCAATCGGGAAATTCCGTTCGTGGAAAATGTGAACACTGTGGATAGGATGCTGTGGATAGTCCCGCACCGTCGTCCGCCGTCGCCACGCGCTAGCCAGTGGCCTCGTCGGCGATCATGCTGACCGAGTACCGAGACCCCAAGCGGCCGCTGCAACGTCCGAGCCGTTCCCGGCATCGGCACCCGTGGGCGTCCTCGGCCACGGATCCGCCGAGGTGGATCTCCGTGGTAGGATTCCACACCGTATCGACCGAACCCCAAGTGGTCGGTCGAACAGCTCAAGGCCACTTCGCACGCCGCATGCGTGTCCGTGCCATGCGGCGCAGCGGGCATCCCCGCGTGGATGCATCACGTAGCGGACCGGCTGCGGCCGCGCGGCACAACTCAGGAGGGCATCCGTGACGACCATGGGCACCCGTGTTGGATCCGCGCTGGTGGCGTCATCGCTCGCGCTGGCGGTCGCGTTCTTCACCCCGGCACATCCGGCGGCGGGGGCCCCGTCGGGGCCCGCGCTCACGATCGACCAAGGGAGCGACGCGGCGACGCTCGATCCTGCGCTGCAGTACGACCCCGCCAGCTACGACGTGTACCGCAACATCTTCGACAACCTTCTCACGCGAGATCCCGGCACGGGGAGGATCGCCGCGGGCGTCGCAAAGTCGTGGAAGAGCCTGACCCCGACGACCTGGGAATTCACACTCCAGCCCGGGATCAAGTTCCAAAACGGGGATCCGCTGACCGCCGCCGACGTCGCGTTCAGCATTAGCCGCATCCTCGACCCTGTCCTTAAGAGCCCGCAGTATCAAAACTTCAGCGCGATCCAAAGCGTCAAGGTCCTGAACCCAACCGCGGTCCAGATCACGACCGCTCAGCCCTATCCTGCCCTGCTCGCGCAGCTGGTGAACCTCAGCATCGTGCCGGCCAACTACGTCAAGCAGAAGGGCAACGCCGAATTCAACGCGCATCCCGTCGGAAGCGGACCGTACGAGTTTGTCACGTGGGTCAAGGGGGACACGATCACGCTGCGGGCGAGTCCGTCGTACTGGCGCGGCCGCCCGTTCTTCGACACGGTGCGGTTCCGCGCGGTCCCGGAGCCGGCGACACAGCTCGCCGACCTCCAGGCCGGGACCGCCGATCTCATTGTGTCGGTGAACCCCGACAGTGTGGCGCAGATCCAGAGCAACCCCAAGCTGCAGGTGCTGAGCGGCCCGACCGAGCGCGTCGCCTACCTCGCGTTCAACCCGCTCGGCCAAGGTCCGACCGCGAAGCGACAGGTCCGCGAAGCGATCGCCTACGCGCTGAACGACCGTGAGATGATCACGGCCCTGCTGGCCGGCCAAGCGCGGAAGCTGAACGGCCTGCTCACGCCGCAGCACGCGGGCTACGACCCCCGGCTCCCCGGTTTCGCGTACGATCCGTCCAAGGCGAAAGCGCTGCTTGTCGAGGCCGGCTATCCGTCGGGCGTGAGCCTCACGTTCACGACGTCACCCCAGTACGACCAACGGATCGTCCAGGCGATTCAGGGAGAGCTGGCCCGCGTCGGGGTCCAGGTCAAGCTCCAGAGCTACGATTTCGCGACCTATCTGCACAAGGTCCAGAGTCCGCAGCACGACTGGGGCGACATCAGGTTCGGGCAGTGGTCGTGCGCGTGTCTCGATGCCGACGGTGTG
>DATGJN010000105.1 GCA_035295165.1 bacterium | reverse complement strand
GCTGAACATCGCGCCTTCGTGCGAGTCGTCACCGCGCATGCGAGGCTCCTCCGACAGGTGGTGTGTATGAGCAGCGAAGTGTCGCAGCATCAATTCATCACATCTTGTCGGATGCCTGCTTTTTCAGCATCCTGCTAGACGTCGTCGACCCTCGTAGCACCGCGAGCGCACATCCTAAGTCCGTGTCGGTGCGAGACGCGCCATCTCACGCGCGTTCACTTCTGCTATCTCGCTTTCCTTCGTTCGCTGAGCTCCAGAGGAATCTCACGACCACACTGGAATGGTGACCGCTTGCTTGAGACGGCGAAGACATGCGCGGGGGGGGGTGCCGTGTACATTGATTCCCCGCATGGGGAAACACGGACGCGGCAGTGCCCACCATTGCCCCAAACCACGGGGTCGCGGCGGCGTTTGACATGTTCCTGCCACCAGGGTTCTCCTTCCCCCACATGGAATGGTCGTCGCTGCGCCAGTTGGCCCTCCGTCCCTCGACGTGCGGAGCGACGGAGGGGAAGGGAGATGCCGATGAACGAGGCGATCGAGCGGATTCGGCTCGCGGACGTCCTGCCGGAGCCGGTCAGCCACTATTGCGACGCGGTCCGGGCAGGCGGATACCTGTTCATCTCCGGGGTTGTTTCGATGGACCGCGGCGGCCGGGTAGTGGGGACGGGCGACGCCGCGCGCCAGGCGGAGCAGATCTTCGAGCACGTTGACCGCGTCCTTGAGCATGTACATGCCGATGTGTCGCGGATCGTCAGCGTGCTCGTCCACCTCACGAACATGGAGGACCGGGCGCGCATCAACCCGGTACGCATCCGGTACTTCGGGGAGCACCGGCCGGCGAGCACGCTCGTGCAGGTCACGCGGCTCGTCCATCCCGACCTGCTCGTGGAAGTAACCTGCACCGCGTACCTGGGGGACGCAGCCAACCAAGCGCGGGGGTGATCCACCCGGAAGGATTCGCGCACATTGTCGTGCACAGCCATTGGGTCTCTCCGCGTCCGGTGTGGCACAATCTTCGCTTCGCCTCGAGTATCTCACCCAGAGGATTACAGGCGGGACAAAATCAAGGAGCCCAGGATGAGCGAGAGCGACGTGCACGAAATCTACGCAATCAAGTACGGTCATCACGACCGCCGCGCGGGCGAGAACTACATCGGCGGCGATCCCCACAACGTCTCTCAGCCGCTCGATTTCTATGTGTGGGCGATCGTCGGGCCGCACGGCACCTTTGTGGTCGACACCGGCTTCGATGAAGCCATGGCTAAGAAACGCCAGCGCAACATCGTGAAGCCGGTCGGCGAGGGCCTGAAGGCGATGGGCATCGCGCCCGACAGCGTGAAGAACGTGATCGTCAGCCACCTGCATTACGACCACACCGGCAATTACGACCTGTTCCCGAACGCCCGCTATCACCTCCAGGACATGGAGATGGCCTACGCCACCGGGCGCGGCATGTGCCATGCCCACCTGCGCGTACCGTTCGAGGTTGAGGATGCGGTCGGTATGGTGCGCAAGGTGTTCGCCGGCCGGGTGGTGTTTCACGACGGCGCCGACGCGATCGTGCCGGGCATCGACGTCCACAGGATCGGCGGCCACTCCAGGGGCCTGCAATGCGTGCGGGTGAACACGCGCCGTGGGCCCGTGGTGCTGGCGTCCGACACGTCGCACCTTTACGCACACCTCGAGCAAGGCCGAGTATTTCCCATCGCCTACAATGTCGGCGAGGTGCTCGAAGGCTACGAGACTCTCAAACGGCTCGCCCGCGCGATGAACCGCATTGTTCCGGGCCACGACCCGCTGGTGCTCGACCGCTATCCGGCCGCCAAGCCCGGCCTCGAGGGTTGGGTGGCGCGGCTCGATGTCGAGCCGAAGGGATGACCCAGCGCAAGCTGCTGGGCATGAGGGGCTCCCTTCGGAACAGGGCGTGGCGTGAAGCTCAGGGGCCCCAACTCGAAGCGTCCTCACGCGCGCGCAACGCCCATCGGCGGAAGAATACGCTTGGTTCTTAGAACATCACCGCCTCGTCGGGGCAGCCGCAGAGAATCCGCCGCGCGGTTCGTCCTCTGCGGGCTGCCGCTCGAGCGTAATGTTTCGAAGAACTTGCACGCGCCGCAGCATTGCTTACGGTCGACAACACCGTAGAGATCGCGCGTGCCAGCCAGATCGGTGACCTCGGGACTTCTCCGCGATGCGGATCGCATTCGCCGTCGCCCACTTTCAACGTCGCAAGCGCGGCGGTATAAGCCGTACTGCAGTCGCACCCCACCGAACGTCGCTTGCCCCAGGTCTTGAGGTTCTTTCGGTCGGTCCTACGGGGAAGGACTCCGGCAGCAGGGGTCGCGGGTGGACCGGAGCGAATGCATCGGTATGAACCCCGACACCGAGCGCCATCTGTTCCCGCCGATCGAGCCGTACGCTACCGGGCGACTCCCTCTCGACGGCCTGCATGAGATGTATTGGGAGGAAAATGGCAATCCAAACGGCCTGCCCATCGTCTTCATCCACGGCGGCCCGGGCGGAGGCGCCGAGCCCAAGCACCGGCGATTTTTTGATCCGAACGCCTGGCGCATCGTGGTCTACGATCAGCGCGGCGCCGGCCGGTCGACGCCGCTGGCCGAGATCAAGGACAACACCACGCAACACCTCGTCGGTGACCTGGAGCGGCTGCGCGAGGCCCGTCGGATTGAACGGTGGGCCGTGTTCGGTGGCTCGTGGGGCTCGACGTTGGCACTCGCCTACGCTGAGGCGCATCCCGAGCGTTGCACCGGGCTCATCGTCCGCGGCATCTTCCTCGGCGAACGGCCGGAGATCGAGTGGTTCATGACGGGAATGCGGCTCTTCTCACCCGGGCCGTGGAGGGAGTTTGCGGACGCCTCAGGATCAGGGCCGCGCGACGCCGCGGGGCTGCTCCAACGTTATCAAGCCTTGCTGAACGATCCGAACCCCGATGTTCACCTGCGCGCCGCGCGCGTGTGGTCCCACTACGAAGCGCGCTGCACCACCCTGCTGCCCGACCCGGTCGCGGAAGCGGAGTCTGAGGTCGATGCGAAAGCGCTGCCGGTCTCGCGCATCGAGAATCACTACTTCGTCCACGACTGCTTCCTCGAACCGGAACAGCTCTTTCGGGGTGTCGGCCGCATCCGGTCGATTCCCGGCGCGATCGTGCAGGGCCGGTACGACCTCGACTGCCCGCCTTACACCGCCGCGCGGCTCCACGACGCGTGGCCCGAAGCCGAGTACATCCCGCTTCCGGACGCCGGCCATGCCGCGTTCGAACCTTCGATCGCGCGGGAGTTGGTGGCGGCAACCGAGCGCCTGAAGCGGCGGTTGCGACGGTAGCGTCCGGCCGCGCACCCGTCACGACACCCAAGAGGTTTCAAACCGGCGAGTAATGTGGCTCCCTAGGCGTCGGTGGGCCCGCTTACGCCAGCGAGGCTGGCCCTCGCAGCTCGCACGTCGTGGGCCCTTCCCGCCGTGTGGTCATTCAACTGGTGGGGTATGTCCGACCTTTTGTACGCCTTCTATGAATACAGAGCCGGCTTCACATCGACCCCGGGTCTCTGGGAGCCGCGTTCTTCATCCCAGCTGTCACTGTACCGGCGCTCCTCGTGAGGCACTGGCTGATCTTTCGGTTGCTGCTTCCATCTAGCTCTGCCTAAGAATCATCAGACAGCTAGCAGTCGAGCCAGCACCTAGTGCCTGCTATCGAGCGGCGACGGTGACCTGATAGATGGATCCGGCCAGGCCGAGGTAGTAGATGACGCCACGCTCACCCGGCGTGAGCAGCGCTCCGCTCGTCATTTTCGGCAGGGCGGACGAACGGGCGATCTCCTGACCGGTGGCTGCGTTGCGAAAGACGATGACCTCTTTGTTGTACCGCTGGAGGCATATCATCCGCGGGCACGGCCCGCCGATGTCGGTCGCCAGGAAGACGCGATGGCTTTTTGAACCGATCAACGTGGAAAAATTCAGGGTGCGCTGTTTGGCGCGCCAGAGTTCGCGCATCGTGCCGGTCTGCCGGTCAAAGCTAATCGCCGCCACCAACCCCTGACCGCCGTCCATTACGTAGATGCGTCCGTTCGGGGCATCTACCGTCAACATCGACGGCAAGAACGACTTCGCACCGAGCGTACCCTCGCCGAGCTTGCGCTTGGCGAACGGCTGCGTGCTCATGAACTTGCCGTCGCTCTGCCTTGCCGCCACCAGGCTCAGGGGCGTGTCGCCCGGAAGACCATTGGTCTGGGCAACGACCCAGTCCCCCATGATTGCCGCGGCAGGCGCGGCCGTCTGCCCCCGCTTCAGGTAGGGGATCGGGCCCCAGGCTTTGTCCAGCTGGAGATCGCGGCCGTTCCAGATGTACCGGAAGATACTGGTGCCACCCATCAGATACAACAGGTCCTTGCCGTGGTAGCGGGTGGTGGTCAGACGCCCACCGATGAACTCCGGCGCCTCGACCTTGGCCACGAGCGTCATCGTGTTCGGATTCACGACGGCGATGACGGAATGCGGCACGGCGGTCGGATGGGGACATTTCAAGAAGGCGCTGAACCCTTGCTCCTGGCAGCCTGCGGCTCGGCTCACGGCCTTCATCACTAGGTCACCGTCGGCGAAACCGTCGAACCCGTTGTAGGCGGTGTCCGCCGAGGCGCCGATCGTCGGTAGTTTGACCGTCGCCAACACAGCACCGGTGGACGGGCTGAGCTTTGACAGCGCCGTGCCATAGACGACGTAGACGAAGCCGTTGCGGTGCAGACCCACCACACCCGGATAGTTCCAGCTCCGCGGATGGGCCCGGGCGTCAAACAGCTGCCTGCGCCACAGTTCCTTGCCTGCGGCATCGATTTTGGCGACAAAGCTGCCCGGCACGTTCGGGAAGTCGCCGTAGGCTCCTGCGTAAACGAACCGCGCTCCGCCCGCGCCCGTCACGATGTTGTACGGAGTCACGTACGTTTCGGGCAGCCGCGTATACGAGGCGTCGTTGCGACCGTCGAACCGGCCGCCGAAGGAGGCGCAGCGAAACAGGTGTGAGCGGCCCATGTCGAAGTGCTCGAACGCCGCCACCGTCCCGAGCCAGGGCCCATCGACGGCAGGATCGATGGCGCACGGTTCCAGCACGACGGGCGTCGACGCCGGTGCCGGTGCCTGCGGAGAGGCGGTCTGCGCCTCGGGTGCGCCGCTGGCCAGAGCGAGCACCATCATAGTGATGAGCGAAAGTACCAGCGCGTCGGTTTTCAGGGGCCTCTTTCGGTCGCTCAATTCTTCGCCGGTCGAGCTCGTGCGAGCCCGCAGCACCACGGGCCCCTTCGAATCTTCGTTCCTAGTGGAGTGAGTCATTGATGAGTGACACAGATCTGCCGCTTCGGATCGTTGTAGGATACGGTCGGAACGTCGAACGATGTGCGCTCCACCTTACCCGCCCACTGCAGAGTAGGATCAGATGTGGATCGCAAGTATAGCTTTTCTTACCCGCGTCACGGTCTGTCTCGGGCGTGACGAGCCCCACCGGTGGGGTGTTCACCCGCCTGTTGGCGCGGTGCGTGTAGTTCTCGATCCTACGCTCAGGGTTGCTCGGCCTTTTCGCCACAGCTCCTCCGAATGGCCCTCTTGGCGTTGTGTTCTGCCGTTCTTGCTAGTAACGCTTCAGCGTCTGCAACGACTAGGGCTGGTGCTCGACTGCGCTCCGAAATGCTCGATCGCCCGGGCGAGCACGCGACGATGCTCGGGCCACGCTGCAAGGCGGGGAATCCGCATCGGGTCCATTGCGGTCATACGTTCTACGTGGAAACTGAAAATCATCCGGAGAAGACGACTGAAAAGCATCTGTGGCGACCTCTCGGAATCCCCTATTTTCGAGAGGTGCTACTGAAAACTGTCCTAAGAGGTGGCCCCACTGGTGCTCTAATAGGAAATGGCCAACTATCCCATCAACGGGGGCGGTCGCGAGGCTCGAAATGGCCAAATGTCCCCGGGTAAAATGACCAACCATGACAGAATCCTGCACTTCATCATCAACCACAATGTGAGAGTAGGAGTAGGGTTCGGTCTTAGTTGGCCATTGCTGATTTTGCGCTACAAACGTGACCCTTTGCTCTTTGGGACAGTGAGCCTGCCCCGGTTCGGTGGAGGGTGAATCTCTTTCGTGTTTGCCTGTTATCACCACCTCTCGCATTGTTGTTGTTCTTCTCTCCCGCGGCCGCCGGCGTCATCGCCCGACGGCCGTATCTGATCGTCTTCCCC
>DATGJN010000104.1 GCA_035295165.1 bacterium | reverse complement strand
ATGACGAGATCAGCAGGGCGGTCACGGCGCTCCCCCGCGCATCCGCCGGGACGCGAGCCGCACCGCGTCGATGATCTTCTGGTACCCGGTGCACCGGCACAGGTTGCCGGAGAGCGCCTCGCGTACCTGCGCTTCCTCGGGAGACGGGTGGCGCTCGAGCAGATCGGCGGCGGCGACGATCAGGCCCGGCGTGCAGAACCCGCACTGCACCGCCCCGGTGTCGAGAAACGCCTGCTGAACCGGATGCAGCTCGCCGGCCCGCGCCAACCCTTCCACCGTCCGGACGTCCCGGTTCGAGGCCTGGGCGGCGAGCACGAGGCACGCGCAGACCAGCGTCCCGTCGAGCCACACCGAGCACGATCCGCACTCGCCTTGTTCGCACGCGTTCTTGGATCCGGGAAGCCCGAGATGATCGCGCAGCATCCCGAGCAGGCTCGCGCCCGGCCAGACCTCGGCCGTGTGCCACTCCCCGTTTACGCGCGTCCGGACGCGCATCCGGCCCTCCTGTCGTCCAGCGCCCACGTGAGCGCGCGACGCGCGAGCACGCGGCAGGCGTGCCGCCGGTAGGCGGCGGTGCTGCGGACGTCGTCGATCGGCCGCGCCGCCTCGGCGGCCAGGTCACCGAACCCCTCGACCGCGGCCGGCGGCACCGGTGCTCGCGGATCGTCCCAGGCGCCGGCCGCCGCGAGCGCTTTCGCGGCCGCCGCTTCGGCTTCCGGCACGCGCACCACGGTCGGCGCCACCGAGCCGAGCGCGAGGCGGACCGCCCGCTCGTCCTCATCCAGCACGAGACAGACGCCGGCGATCGCGATCACCATCGCATTCCGCGGGCCGACCTTGGAGAACGACCCGGGCCCGCGAGGGACCCGCCACCGGACGTCGACGATCAAACCGTCCGGGGGCAGCGCGGTCCGCTTGGGACCGATCAAGAACTCGCGCCACGACACGGCGCGCGGCCCTCCGGCCGCGGTGGCGATCACGATTTCCGCGTCGTAGGCAGCGAGCACGGGCAGGGCGTCCCCGGCAGGTGACGCCGTGCCTAGGTTGCCGCCGACGGTGCCCCGGTTCCGAATTTGCGGAGATCCCACGGAGCGCGATGCCTGCACGAGCGGCGCGCAGCCGCGGAGCGAGGCGATGATCGCGGTGTACGTCGCGCCGGCGCCAAGCGCGACGCGGCCGTCCAACAATCGACACCGCCGCAACTCCGCTAGGCCCGACAGGTCGAGGAGCGCGGGCGGCCGGCGCCGATCGAAGTTCAGCTCGACCATCACGTCGGTGCCGCCGGCGACCGGGACCGCCTCGGGTGTGGTCGCCTTGAGGGCGAGCGCCTCGTCGAGCGTGCGGGGCACCAGGACCTTCACCGGCCCGGCCGCCGCCGGTCCGTCCGTCACCGACCGAGCACCAACCCGATCGTGCCGTACGCCGGCCTGGGATCCGTATGCACGACGCGCCGCCCGCCGTCTGCGGACGCGACACTGTCCCACAGCCGGTTCTCGGCCTCGAACGCCACCTCGGTGATCGACGGAAACCGCTCGAGCAGCCGGCGCCCGATCTCGTGGACCAGTTGCTGGATCGATTCCGAGACGAACGCGTCGAACGTCTCGACGATGACCGCGCGCACCTCCAGGGACGGGACGCGCGCGTCGAACTCCCGATGGCGCCAGTGCGCGTCCAGGTAGATGAACAGCGGGCGATCGTGCGCCTCCGGCAGCGTCGTGTAGGCGTCGCGGATGAATCCGGCGAACGAGCTGCCCGTCAGCTTGACGAGCTTGAGGGACTCGCGGCCGCACCGGTGCCCCACCAGCCCGCCGGCATCGATCTCGAATTCCGCGACCCCGTAGTCCTCGAATCGCGGGCTGTACGAGATCGGTCCCTCGGCGGCGAACGGCAGCTCCCGCCCGCGCACGCGGACGTGTCCGACATGCGGATAGGTGGCGAGAAAGCGACGCGCCACGAACGCGCTGAACCCTTCGATGTCGCCCCCGCGATACTCGAGCGCGGCGGCGTGAATGAAGTTCTTCATTGAGTCGGTCGCGACGATCGCCGTGTTGTCCCCCGTGGTCCAGGCGTCGCGGAGCCGGTCTCCCGAGATGTCGAGCGCGATGTCGCCGGCGAACAGGCCGTCGGCGTCGGTGCGGTAGAACCGGACCGACGCCTTGCCGTACTGGATCTTCACGCTCCTGCCTCCCCGCCCGCCGCCCGGTGCGCCCGGTAGCGGGCGCGCGCGATCGCCACCAGATCGTGCACGCCCGTCCGCAACTCTTCCGCGCGCGTGCGCCCCAACCGTTCCTCGAGCACGCGCGCGATCACCGCGCGGCGCCGGCCGTTCACGAACACCACGCACCGGAACCCGAAGCGGTCCTCATACGCGCGGTTGAGCCGGACGAGCGCGTCCAGCACGGTGGGATCGACGTCGTCGCCCTGCTCGTGCGCCGCGCGCGCCGACATCGGTCCTGCACCGATGCGCGGATGGGCGTTCAGGGCCTCGATCAGCTCGTCCTCGGGTGCCTCTGCGAGCACCGCCGATATGTCACCGAGTGGATCCAGGCGTTCTGCGAGCCGCAGGACGAGACGCGTGCGGCCCTCAAACAATTCGGCCAATACGTCCGCGCTCAACTGCCGCGGTAGGTCGTGCATGCGAACGGCGAGACCAGCAGCGGGATGTGGTAGTGCCGGTCTGGATCCGTCACCGTGAACTCGACTTCGAGGCGCGAGATGAACGATGATGGGACCGCGAACACCAGCCGGTACGTCCCGCGCACGAGCGGGCCCGGCACGAGCGCGGAAATTCGCCCGTCGGCGTTCGTCACCGACGACGCGAGCCGCGTGCCGCCCCGGTACAATTCCACGCGTACGCCGACGGCAGGTTCGCCGCGCCCCGCGTCGAGCACGTGCGTGGAGATCGAGGGGCCCCCTGCCCCGCCGGTCGGCGCGTCGCCGCGGGCCGGGTCGGAAGATGCCCCTGAGGGAGTCACCATGGTAGATAACAGCCTACGGCTCCCGGGAGGCTCTCTCCTGCCCCGATCCGGCAGGACGTCCCTTGCCGGCCGCGAAACCGTAAGCCCAACCCGGGGCACGGACACCCGGCGAACGCAGTGGGCGGGAGGGATGCCGATGCGGGGTTGGGGACGGCAGGTCGGCGCGGCCTTGGCGGTCGCGCTCGTGGTCGCGCTCGTGGCCGGAGCGCCGGGGACGGCCCCCGGGGCGGGCAAACTCAAGGTGGCCTTTGTCTACGTGGGTCCCGTCGGCGACGCGGGCTGGACGTATGAACACGACCAGGGCCGGAAGTATCTCGAGGCGCACGACCCCAACGTCACGACGACCGCGGTCGAGAACGTCGCCGAGGGCGCGGACTCCGAACGCGTCTTCACCGACCTGGCCCGCAAGGGATACGGGCTGATCATCGGCACGTCGTTCGGGTACATGGACCCGATGCTCAAGGTCGCGGGCGAGTTCCCCAACGTCGACTTCGTCCACATCTCCGGCTTCAAGCGCGCCAAGAACATGATGACCGCGTTCGGCAAGATCGAGCAAGGGCGGTATCTCACCGGGATCGTGGCCGGCAAGATGACCAGGTCGAACATCATCGGGTACGTCGCGGCGCATCCCATCCCTGAGGTGATCCGCGGAATCGACGCGTTCACGCTGGGCGTGCGGTCGGTCAATCCGAAGGCGACCGTCCACGTCGTCTGGAGCAACACCTGGTACGATCCCGCGCAGGAGAAGGAAGCCGCGGACAGCCTGCTCAGCGTCGGTGCCGACGTGTTGACGCAGCACCAGGACTCGCCGGCGACCGTCCAGGCGGCGGCCGCCGTCGGCAAGTTCGCGATCGGGTACAACTCCGACATGAGCCGCTTCGGCCCCAAGGCGTTCCTCACCGCTCCGGTGTGGCACTGGGGATCGATGTATGCGTACATCGCCAAACAGGTCGAGGCCGGGACGTTCCACGGCGAGGACTTGTGGTGGGGCATGGACCGGGGCACCGTAGACATCGCGCCAATCGGCCCGATGGTGCCGACCGCAACGCGAGCGCTCGTCGCCGCGAAGCGGCAGGCGATCCTCGCCGGGACGCTCGACGAGTTCGCCGGACCGATCAAAGATCAGATGGGCATGGTGAAGGTGCCGGCCGGCGGCACCCTCGACCACGGGGCCCAGTCGTCACTCGACTGGTTCGTGCAGGGAGTCGTCGGGAAGATTCCGAGCAAGTAGACGTCTCCCTCGGGTTCCCGAACCCCGCGGGGCGTCGCCGCGCCCGGGGACGTTACGATGAGGCGGTCTTCGCCGCGGGCGCCGTCGAACGGAGCCCGGCGTCTCCTCTGAGGCGACCCGCGCGGAGCGCGACGATCTCGGCCGCGATCGCCACGGCCACTTCCTCCGGGGTGCGCGCTCCGATGTTGAGACCGATCGGCGCGTGAATTCTGGATAGCTGCTCCTCGGAGACCCCGGCCTCGACGAGCTTCCGCACCCGCGCCTCGTGCGTGCGTCGGCTCCCGAGGGCCCCGATGTAGGCCGCGGGCGTGGCGAGCGCGACCTGCAGCAGCGGGATGTCGAACTTCGGGTCGTGGGTCAGCACGCAGATTGCGGTCCGGCGGTCCACGCGGGCCGCCGCCAGGAACTCGTCCGGCCACCGGACGACGATCTCGTCCGGGCTCGGAAGCCGGTCCCGCGTGGCGAGCGCGGCGCGCGCGTCGCACACAACGACCCGGTATCCGAGGAACTTGCCGATGCGCGCCACCGCGTCGGCCTGCGTGGTTGCGCCGAAGACGTACATCTGCGGCGACGGGGCGAACGACTCGATGAACACCTCCGCGGGTTCGCGCTCCCCCGCGAGCACGTACGACCGCGCCCCGGTCTGCGCCTGCTCGAGCATCGCGCGCGCGTCGGCGGTTGCCGCCTGTTCCAGGCGTGCGTCGCCGAGGCGGCCGGCGGTCGCCTGCGAACTCACCAGCATCATCGTGCCCGGGCGCGTTCCGGTCACCGCGGTGACGAGGGCGGCCGCTTCCTCCCGGTCCGCAGCGTTCGCGAGCCGGGCGAGGATCTCCCCGGCTGGCGGATCGACCGGGTGGATGAAGACGTGGACGGTGCCGCCGCAGGAGAGCCCGACTGCGATCCCGTCCTCGTCGCTGATCCCGTACGTCACGCGCCTGGGTGTTCCGGACCGCATAGCCTCGAGGGCCTCCTCGATGACCGCGGTCTCCACGCACCCGCCCGACACGGATCCGAGCACTTCGGCGTCCTCGGTCACCGCAAGGGTTGCACCTGGGTCCCGAGGCGCCGACCGTTCCGTCGCGACGACCGTCGCGAGGGCGACCTTCCTGCCCCCGGCGGTCCAGCGCACTACCTGGTCGAGGATGTCTTTCACGGCGCTCTCTCCCTTCGCCCTGCGGCAGCGCGCCTCCTCCGACGCCCGCGCCGCGGCGCTTAGGCGCCGCCCGCGGTCCGCGCGGCGCTCGACAGCCCTCCGGCGAGGCGCTCGCGCAGCGCATACCGCATGATTTTGCCCGTCGGCGTGTGCGGGAGCGCGTCGACCAGCTCCAACCGCTTGGGCCACTTGTACCGGGCCAGCCCCTTCTCGGCCAGGAAGTCCCGGATCTCCGTGAGGGTGAGGGACGCACCCCCATGCGGGACGACGAAGGCGCACCCCTGCTGCCCTGCGCGAGGGGCGGGCATGGCGACTACGGCTACGTGGGCGACCTTGGGGTGCTGGTACAGGAGTTCCTCCACCTCGCGCGGATCGAGCTTCTGTCCGCCGCGGTTGATCATGTCGTCGGTGCGGGCGACGTAGGTGAAGGTGTCGCCGGGATTCCGCACCATGATGTCGCCGGACATGAACCACCCGTCCGGTTGAAACCGCTCGGCGATGAACTGCGGCTGCCGGTAGTACCCCGGCGAGAAGTTGGGGCCTCGCCCCCAGAACTCGCCGCGCTCCCCGGGTGCGGCGGTGCGTCCGCCGTCGCCGACGACACGCCACTCCCATCCGGGTCCGGTCCGGCCGACGGTGACGCTCGTCACTTCCAGCGGGTCGGTCGGCGTCGTGAACGTGTGCGCCAGCCCCTCCGTCCACCCGTAGAACGCCGCGAGCGCGCATCCCAGGCGCGCCTGCAACCGGCGGAGGATTTCGACCGGACACGGCGCGCCCGCGTACATCAGGAAGCGCAGCGACGACAGATCCCGCGCGTCCAGGTCCGGGCTCCGCGCGATGTCGAGCAGCATCGGCGGCGCGCCGACCAGGTGCGTGACCTGGTACCGCTCGACGAGCTCCAACGCCTTCGCGGCGTCCCACGCCTCCAGCAGCACCAGCGACGAGCCCGCCGCGAGTGCGCCCGTGAGGAGCGGGATGCCGAACGCGGTGAGGTGCGTGAAGGGCGTCACCACCAGCCACCGATCCGTCGGCCCCAGCTCGAACGCCTCGACATACTTCCGGCAGGCGTTCAACAGATTTGCGTGGACGTGCATCACACCCTTCGGGCGGCTGGTGGTCCCCGAGGTGAACATCAGCACGAAGAGGTCCGTCGAGACGGGATCCGGCGCCGCAACCGCGTCGCCGCGGTGCGTCTCCACCAGCTCGCGAAACGCGAGTTCCCCCGCCCCGCGTACGGCGATGATGTCGCGCAGATGCGGCAGCGCGGTCCGCACCTGACGGGCGAGCGCCACATGATCGGTACCCCGATACTCGCGGGGCACGACGACACCCCGCGCTTGCGTGAGGCCGAGAATGTACTCCATCTCAAAGGAGCGGTACGGGGGATGGATCAAGGTGGGCAGCACGCCGGCCCGAACCGCGCCGAGCACGGCGACGCAGAACTCACTCCAGTTGGGCAACTGTATGCCGAGGCAGTCGCCGGGCCGGTAGCCGAGATCCAGCAGGGCCGCCGCAAACGCCTCGCTCTGCGCCTTCAGGGCGCCCCAGGTCATCGTCGCCCCGTCCTGATCGACGATCACCGGGACGTCCGGCCGGGATGCCGCCTGGGCCGCCGCGAGGTCCCAGTACGTGTCCAACGACCACTCACCGGTCTTCAGATACCCCTGCACCCGCTCTGGCGTGAGGACCGTGTCCGGTCGACTGGCCAACTCGAACGCCCGCTGAAGCGTCAGCGCCGCCTTCTCCCCGGTGGTCATGGCGGACCTCCCGTGGCCGGGGATCTGCGCCCCGGCCGATCTCGGCGTCGCGCAGGCCAGCCCAACCAAAAAAAGCCGACCTCGACGCCGGTTCCGACCGCACGCCGCGGAGACCTGAACAGGCCCCTGCCGCCAAACGTACCGAACCGGCCGCGACGCGTCTATCGGGCGCGAACCCGATCTCTTCGCCGCCGCAAGGGCCCAGGTGCGACGGGCTGAGCCACAGCGTGCGGCCGACCATCGGCCGCACGCGTGGGGGCGAACCCGCCGGTGGTCGCATCGAACCGCCCCGACACAGCGACTGGCCCTACATCATCGCCCGCGTCGCGCCGCCGTCGATCAGGATCGTGGTTCCCGTGATGAAGCTCGCCTGATCCGACGCCAAGAACACCGCCATGTTAGCGAACTCGCGGGGTTCGCCGTACCGCCCCGCGGGGATGGTCGCGATGGCTTGCCGCTCGACCTCATCGGCAGTCTTGCCGGCCGCCTTAGCCACGGTCTCGTCAAGGGCACGTGTCCGGTCGGTCCGGATGCGGCCCGGCGCGAGGTTGTTCACGAGGATCTTGTAGGGCGCGAGTTCGAACGACAACGTCTTCGTCAACGCCACGACGCCGGAGCGGAACACATTGCTCAACACCAGTTGAGGGATCGGGATCTTCACGCCGGACGTGATGACCGTCAGGATCCGCCCGCCGCCCTGCGCCTTCATCGGTTCGACCGCCCCACGGATGAGCCGCACGGCGCTCATCAGGTTCTGCTGAAACGCCTGCTCCCACTGCGCGTCGGTCAGCGTGAGCCCCGACCCCGTCGGGGGTCCGCCGGCGTTGGCAACCAGGATGTCGAGGCGCCCAAACTGCGTGCGCGCCGTCTCCAGCAGGCGCTGCGCGCCCTCCGGCCGCGCCACGTCCGCGACCACCCCGACGGTCCTGCGGCGGGTGGATGTCGCCACCTCGCCGGCCGCTCGCCGAATCGCGTCCTCGCGGCGACTCCCCAGGACCACGTCCGCGCCGGCTTCCGCAAACCCCTGTGCGATCGCCCGTCCGATCCCGGCGCTTGCGCCCGAGACGATGGCGACACGCCCCGACAAGTCGATCTTCATCTCCGCCCCCTTTGATCAGCCGCGCCCACCCGACGCACCGGGTCGCGCGGTGATGCGACAGCATTCGATCCCGAGCGTTCCACTGTCCTGTGGCACGAGGTTCCCGCCACGGGCTTACTCGGACGCACCGTGTTGGAGGATGCGAATGTAGTTGGCGCGGTCGAACGCGGTGGGATCGCTCGTGGCCACGCGGCTCATCCGGCCGCGGATGCTCGCCACCGAGTCGAGACTGCGCACCTCGAGCCAGGACGTCAGGCCATCCAGCAGCGCTTTCATGTACCCAACGCCGTGTCGGATCAGGGCGGACGTCGTGGCCACGACATCCGCGCCCGCCAGCAGATACTTAATCACCTCGTCGGCCGTTTCCACGCCGGTGCTGGCGGCGAGGGACCCGCGCACCTGTCCGGCGAGCACGCCGATCCAGAGGAGCGGTAGGCGGATCTCGACTCGGCGGCTCAGCACCAGATCGCGTTGCAGCCGGAGCGCGGCGAGATCGATGTCCGGCTGGTAGAAGCGGTTGAACAGAACGAAGCCGTCGGCTCCGGCCTGGTCGAGCGCGCGCACCGTGTGCCCGACGGCGCTGAAGTACGGGCCCAGCTTCATCGCCACGGGCACCGACGCGACCCGTTTCACCGCCGCCAGCACGTCGAAGTAGTGCTGCTCGACCTGGGATCCGCTCAGCGACAGGTCGGACGGCAGGAGGTACACGTTCAGCTCGATCGCGCTCGCGCCCGCGTCCTGCACCTGCCGGGCATAGTCGGTCCACCCCTCGCCGGTGATACCGTTGAGGCTCGCGATCACCGGGATGTCCACTGCCTCGCGCGCACGGCGGATCAGGTTCAGGTATTGGTGCGTGCCGGCGCCGTATGCGCTGCTGGGCGGAAAATAGGATGCCGCCTCGGGCTGGCTCTCGGTGCCAGCGCCGAGCAGTCGCTCGAACGCGAGCGCCTCCTGCGCAATCTGCTCTTCGAAAATGGACGGCAGCACGACCGCGCCCGCGCCGCTGTCTTCGAGCCTGCGAATGTTATCGAGCTCCAAGGCGAGCGGCGACGCCGACGCGATCAGCGGGGTCCTCAGCGTGAGACCGAGATACGTCGTAGACAGATTCACCGGCCACCATCCTTCGTGCAGGCCTTCTGCGCGTCCCATAAGTACTTCGCGCCCGGGCGACGCGTGCCTCGTCGGGCACACCCGCCTCCGGGTATCACGTCGGCGGGAGACACGGCCAGCAGATCGGTGCGGCGTCACGCGGAGCCCAGCCGCGCGTGCGGCAGGAATTCCGTAGCCGGTCTCGGAACTCCCCATTTGGGGAACAATAACGAACGAACCCATGCGCCGCACACACTCTTCGCAGCCTTGGAGGCTCGCATCGGCCCCCGCGAGCGCACGCCGCCTGCTCTGCCTCGCGGCGGCGGCGGGGCTTGTTCTTCTTCAGGGGTCAACCGCAGGGATTGCTCAGTCGTATTCCATTCCCATCTCGCAGCCCGCGCCCGAGCCGAGCGGACCGGCACCGGGCGGGTCAACGCCCGGCACACCGATCCCGGGGACCCCGGCACCCGGTGGACCGGTGCCTGGGGGTCCGGTCCAGGTGAGCGTCACCGGCGGTCCCGCCCCCGTCAACACGCAGCGCCTCGGCATCGAAACCGCGGTCCGCGAGATGGTGCCCGAAGCGCGCGCGGCCCAGGTGACGCTGGTCTCGGCCGCGCCCGCGCTTGCTCCGCTGGACCCGTCCGCGGACGAGACCGTCCAGGCGACGGTCCAAGTCCTCGCGCCGGCACGCTCGCCCGAACGCGTGACGCTGCCGGTCGCGCTGGTGAACGTGGCGGCGCAGTGGTCGGACGCGCAGGTCCTGCTCGTCAGCAACAGCCCGGAGCGAATCGCGTTCGGGAAGGTGCTGTATAACGCGTCGCTCCCGAATGGGCAGACGGTCCGGCTCCTCTATCATCATCAGAACGGCTCGACGACGCAGCGCATGACGATCGAGGTTGCCTTGAGCAACCCTGCTCGGTCGCCGATTACGCTCTGGGTCAACGGGGCGAGCGGCGGGCCCGCCGCCGACGAGCTGTTGATCGGGCACGCCGCGGCGTACCGGTTCCTCGAACAGTACGGGCTTCACGCCGGCTTCCTGTTGCAGATCCCCGCGAACACGACCGTGCCGCTGCTGGTGCATGATCTGCCCCCGCTTGGCGTCGTCAGCGGAATCGCGCAGTTCACCCTCGTCGACGGCGATCGCCTGAATCTGCAGGTGTTCGCGCGGCTCGCGGGCGAGATGGATCCACCGACGGAGAGCTTCCAGTCCGACTTTGACAACGTGCATCAGCGCGGGGCCTTCACGGGTCCGAAGATTGAGCGCTCGCTGACGTTCGCCGCAGGCGGGCCACCGGTGCTCATGACCCTGGGAGACAACGCCGATCTGCTTCACGAGGGCGCCACGGGCATCGCGCTCCAGGGCAACTACGGGGTGATCTACACCTTCAACGTGCTGGTCAGCAATCCCACGTCGGACCCCGCCGTCGCCGCGCTCGTCATGCACGCGGACGGGGGGCAGGCGCGGGGTACGTTCCTCATCGACAACCAACTCATCAACGGCCCGACCGTCCAGCCGAACGCGCCGCAGGTGATCACAACGATCCACTTGGCGCCGGGCGCCAGCCGAACGCTCCGGGTCACGACGATGCCGGAGAGCGGATCGAACTACCCCGTCCACCTCCTCCTCGGCCCGCCGCCGTAGGCGCGCTGCCGGGCCGGGGCGCGTTACCGAGACTCGCTGCCGGCGCCCTCTACCACGCCACGTAGGTTTCCGACGCGCCCTCCCCGGTCCACGCGAACGGACGGCCGTCGATCGTTCCGCTGACATCGTCCACGGTCCGCAGCTGCAGGAACGCGCGCTCCCGTACCGCGCCGCCGCTCGCGCCCAGCGGCGAACTGGCCAGCGCGTCCCACACGCGAGCGCGTACGTGGACCCGGTCAGAACCGGACGCGGCGTCGAGGTCGATCTCGCCCGGAACGCGCACGTGGCGGCCCCGCATCACCGGCCCGGCGTGCCACCCGTGGTAGGCGAGACGCTTCACCTCGAACACGCCTACGAAACCGTTAGCGGCGGCGGTCTCTGGCGCCCACAGGAACAGCGCCGCCGGGCGCACGGCGGCGGCGAGGCCCTCTTCCGGGGCGTGCAGCGCGCCGTAGAGCATCGCGCCGGTCCCGGCGGACGCCTCTCCCCATTCCCAGGTGACGCCGCGCCACGTGCCCCAGTTGTGGTCGTGGTACGCTTCGGCGCGCGTCAAACGCAGCACCCCGCCTCGCGTGGCGATCGTACCGGTGAGCCATCCACGCAGCACCGGGACGACGTAGCCTGATCGCAACGCGCTCTCCTCGGTTTCCGCGGGCGGCAGGTACAGACCGGGGACCGGTGTGAGCGTCAGGTCGGCGTCGAGCCGAGGGTCGCGCACCACGATCCGATAGCCGCCTGACGAGACCCAGACGCGTGCCGGGCCGATCCGCTGGGCCGCGGTCGCCGTCGCAAGATCGCGCGGCCTGACGGCCGCCGCAACGACAACGTCCTCGACCGGCTGCCCCGGTCGCCGGAGGCGCAACACGATCGCCCCCCGTCCCGTTCCGCCGGCGAACAGCGTGAGATAGCCGTACGTCCGGGACGCCGGATCCAGAAAGGTCAGGTAGTCCCACTCGGCCCACGTCGCCCGCTCTGCCGCCGTGGGTTCGTGGAACCCGTCGATCCGATCGTAGAAGGCCGTCGAGACGGGATTCAGCCACGCGCGGTCCGCCCTGGTATCCGACGCGCCGGGCACGCCCTCGTGCGCACCGGCGGCGCGGTCGAGCGACGGCACGCCCGCCGACGCGACGGCCGGCGCGACTCGCGCGCGCACGCGGACGTAGATTTGGCGGTCGCGCATCTCGGGCGCCGCGCTCGCGACCGCGGCGCCGAACCGCGGCCCGAGCAGCACCTCACGGGTGACGAACGCGGCGTTCGGAATCGAGAAATAGAGGCCGGTTACGCCGTTGACCTTCAGCACCGCGGGGTCGACACCCGCAGGCAACAGGACGAGATCGCCGCCGGCGGCGAGGTTGGGATCACGCGCCTGCGCGAGCAGCGCCTCCCCCACCGAGAGCAGCGAAATCATCACGGCAACGCCCATGCCGTACCCCAGCAGCAGGAGCGCGGCCCGCCACGGCCGGTCCGCCAAGCTGCGCCAGGCGAGCAGCCAAGGCACCCGTGTCATGCGATCGCGCCGTCCTTCATCCGGACCGCGCGGTCCGCCATCCCCGCGAGCTCGGGGTTATGGGTCACCATCACGACCGCGATCCCGTCGCGGCTCAGGTCATGCAGCAGCGCGCCGATCTCGTGACCGGTCGCCTCGTCGAGCTCACCGGTAGGCTCGTCCGCGAGCACGATCTGGGGGCGATTCGCGAGGGCCCGCGCAATCGCCGCGCGCTGCATCTCGCCCCCGCTGAGCTGGCCGGGGCGGTGGTGCACCCGGGCCGCTAGGCCGACGCGCCCGAGCAGCGCCCTGGCGCGGTCGCGCCGCTCGGCCTGCGGCACGCCGGCCTCCATCATCGGCAGCAGCACGTTCTCCTCGGCCGTCAGCATCGGCAGCAGGAAAAATCGTTGAAACACAAACCCGATGTGGAACAGCCGCAGCCGCGCCAGCGCTGCGTCCGTCAGGTGTGCCGTGTCGTGGCCGAGCACGTCGACGCGTCCCGCGGTCGGCACGTCCACCCCACCGAGGAGGTGCAAGAGCGTGGATTTGCCGCACCCGCTGGGGCCAAGGATCGCAAGGCAGACGCCGCGTTCGACCTCGAGGCTCACGCCCCGGAGCGCGTGCACGACACCGCCCGGCATCTCGTAGTGTTTCGCGACATCGCGGGCCGACACGACCACGCGTCCCGTCGCCTCCGGACCGCCGGCCGCCCCGTTGCGCCCGGCGATCACGACTGCACCTCCGCGTGCAGCGTCGTGGCGATCCTGAGGCGAGACGCGACCACGGCGGGGTACAGACCGCCGGCCGCCCCGGTCCCGATCAGCAGCGCGACGGTGCGGGTCACGGCCGCCGCGGTCAACGTGAAGAAGTGGAGGCTCTCCGGCACCCCGGGCGCACCGCGCAGGATCGCATCGAGGTTGCCGCTGATCCCGAGTCCGAGCAGGAACGCGCCCGGCAGACTGACGACACTGAGGGCCACCCCCTCGAGGACGATCACGGCCCCGACGCGACTCCGCGTCATCCCGAGCGCGCGCAGGACGGCGATTTCTCCGAGGCGCTCGCCGAGCGACAGCGTCACGATCGCCGTGATCAGCAGGAAGGACACCGCGAGGCTGAGGGTGCTGAGGATCAGCGCGAACTGGTTGAAGTAGGTGAGCCGCCCGCCCGCCCGTGCGATGAATCGCCCGACGCTCAGCGCATCGACACGGGGATCGCGCGCGTTAGTCCACGCGACCACCGCGCCGACGCGTGCGGGGTCCGAGATTCGGACCAGAATCAGCGACGCGGCGCCCGGCGCGACATCCCGCACCCGGCGGAGATCCATGGTGCGCAGCGCGATCGACCGCTGGGTCGCGAGATCGACGTAGAAGTCTGCGATGCCGACGACCCGCGCGCGCAGCGACCCGGACGCCCCGTTCAGCCCGGGGACCGGCGCGCCGGACAGCACCAGGTCGTCGCCGATCCGCACCCCGTCGAGATGCGCCATGTTCCGATTGACGACGACGGCCACCGTGGCGCCCGTCCCGTTCGGGGGTTCGTCGCGCCCTCCGCTCGGAAGGTCGCGGCCCTGCAGCACCGTGTACACCCCGCTGCCGCCGTCCGGGACGCCGAGCGCGAACGAGGCAAACGTCGCGCGCCCCCGGCCGACGTAGACGTTGGTCGCGACGACCGGGACCGCGGCCGTGACGCCGGGACGTCCCGCGATGCCCGCGGCGAGCCGATCCGCATCCGGGATCTGCGCGTCCCCGGAGAACGGCAACGTGCCTTTCGGGACGACGCGAATCGCGAACCCGAGACGGCCGAGGAGCTGGCCGAGGCTTGCCTCCAACCCACCCGCCAGCATCGTCATGTCGAGCAGCAGCGCGCCGGTCACGCACAGCCCGAGCACCACGAGCGCGGTGCGGACCGGGTTTCGGCGCAGCGTCCGCGAGGCGAGGAACCCGAGTGCGGTCATCGCGGGGCTACCGCCCGAGTTGATCGAGCGGCCGGCGCCGGAGCAGCCGCCACGCGGTCGCGGCGCCCGCCGCGACCCCGAGCACCACCGACAGCGCGACCGCCTCGGCCACGAGCGGCCAGGTGATCTGCGAGAACACGAGCGGCGTGTCGAACAGCCGCTGGTAGTAGAGGTTGATCGCGGCCGACAGAACGTACCCGAGCCCGACACCGACGAGGCTGCCCGCGAGCGCGACCCCGGACGCGATCAGGAGCACCGCGGCCGCGACGCTGCGACGCGAGATCCCGACGAGCCGCATCAACCCCACCTGGCGCCGCATCTCCTCGCCGCGGAGAGTCATGATGGCAAGGAGGAACACGCTGCTTGCGACGATCGTGACGACACTGATGGCACGGTGGAAGCGCGCGATCACTTCGAAGGTGGTGGACCCGCGTGCCGCCAGGTCCGCGGCGGTGTAGGCGCGGAATCCGAGCGGAAACGCGTTGAGGCGGGCCGTCACGTCGGTCCCGCGCGCCGGCGGTCGCACGCGGACGACGATGCTGTCCACGTCATCTCGGCCGCCGTCGAGCGCTTGGAGATCCGGCAGGTGGAGCCGCACGTCTACGCGCGTGCGCGAGATTTCGGTCGGGTATTCGGCCGGGCGGTAGATCTGTGCCACGCGAAACGCACGCCACGGCCCCGCCGCCGTGAGCGACAGCTCCACGAGATCGCCGGCGGTGACCCCGAGCAGCCGCGCGGATCGGTCCGTGAGCGCCAGCGGTGGCGCGGCGGTGTCGGCCACCGCCGCCGCAGCCGTTCCGGCTCTTGACGGTGGCCCACCCTGCGCCGCACCGGGCGCGCGGAGGGGCCACAGACCGGACGTGAGGACCCCGACCAGCAGCCCGACCGATAGCACCACGATGGCTCGACGCCGCAGGTCTGAAACCCTGTTGTAAACGCGGGGACGCACCCTTCCATGATAGCAAGCAGCGTGCCTGCGCGTATCACATCGCTGCTACGCGGGGCGCGGCAGGGGTTCGACGCCACACCGTCGGGTAAAACGGGGCGGTGGGATCAGTCGTCCCGCGTTCGGCCCGGATCGTCCCGTTCCGCGGCCACCTTGAGCGGTCCCACCAGGCGGTCGTAGGTCGCGGTCAGATCCTCCGGCAACACCTTCACCTCGCCGACCACGGGCATGAAGTTGGTGTCGCCAATCCAGCGGGGCACCACGTGGATGTGCAGGTGGTCATCGATCCCGGCACCCGCGGCGCGTCCCAAATTCATGCCGACGTTGAAGCCCTCGGGCCGGTACTCTCCGGTGACCGCCTGCATCGACGCCGTCATCAGATGGAACAGCTCGAGCCGTTCGTCCGCGGTGAGGACGTCGGGGCGCGCCACGTGCCGCCGCGGCACGACCATCAGGTGGCTCGAGTTATAGGGGAACGCATTCAGGATGACGAACGCGTGCCGGCCCTGATACAGGACACCGTGCTCCCGGTCGCGCCCCTCGCTCGGGAGCGAGCAGAAGATGCACCCCTCGGTCCGGGACGCTTTAATGTACTGAAGCCTCCACGGCGCCCACAGCTGCTTCACCCGGCCTGGCCCCGCCGAAGCTGCACCAGCGCTTCCTGGGCGGCCGCCTGCTCGGCCTCCTTCTTGCTCCGGCCCCGACCCTCGCCGAGGGTCCGCCCGCTCACCTCGACGACCGCCACGAAGACGCGGCTGTGGTCGGGTCCCTCCTGGCCCGTGATCCGGTACCGGGGCAGGCGGCGTTCCCGCTGCTGAACGAGTTCCTGCAACTGGCTCTTGTAGTCCCCTTCCCCCGGCTCTTCGAGTCGCGCCAGGTCCTCGGCGAACCACCGCATCACGCAGTGGTGCGCCACGCCGTAGCCCGAGTCGACGTACACCGCGCCGACGACGGCCTCGAGCACGTCGGCGAGCAGCGACACTCGGCTGCGCCCGCCGCCCTTTTCTTCCCCGCGGCCCAGCACCAAGTATCGCCCGAGGTCCATCGCCCGTGCCACGTGCGCCAGCGGCCCCTCGCTGACGACCGCCGCGCGCAGCCGCGCGAGATCGCCCTCGAGACGAGTTGGGAACATCCGGTACAGGTGGTCGCTGATCGCCAGGTTCAGGACAGCGTCGCCGAGGAACTCCAACCGCTCGTAGTTGTCACCGTGTTGGCTGCGGGCGTCGGAGCCCACGGACCCGTGGACGAGCGCTGTGTGCAGCAGCGACCGATCGCGAAAGCGCACGTCGAGCTTCGTCTCGAGTTCGGCCAATAGCGCTTCCCGTTCCGGCGACAGCACGCCGGGACTGCCAGGGGGCAGTCCGTTCACAGTCAGGACGGCCTCCGCACGATCAGGATCGCGTTGTGGCCGCCGAAGCCGAACGCGTTCGACATCGCGATGTCCACGCGTGCCGCGCGGGCGACGTTGGGAATGTAGTCCAGGTCGCAGTCGGGATCGGGCACTTCGTAGTTGATCGTCGGCGGCAGTTTCTCACGCTCGATCGCAAGGGCGCAGGCGATCAGCTCGACCCCGCCGGCGGCGCCCAGGAGATGGGCGGTCATCGATTTGGTCGAGCTGACCGGGATGCGCTTCGCGGCGTCGCCGAACACGCGCTTGATCGCGAGCGTCTCAAACTTGTCGTTGTACACCGTACTCGTGCCGTGGGCGTTGATGTAGCCGATCTCGGCCGGCTCGACGCGCGCGTCGTCGAGGGCCATTTCGATCGCCCGCCCTGCGCCGTCTCCTTCGGGGTCTGGCTGGGTGATGTGGTACGCATCCGCGCTCATGCCGTACCCCGCGAGCTCCGCATAGATCCGGGCGCCGCGGCGCTCCGCGTGTTCCCATGCCTCCAACAGCACGACGCCCGCGCCTTCTCCCATGACGAACCCGTCCCGACCGGCATCGAACGGGCGGCACGCCTGCGCAGGTGCATCGTTGCGCAGACTGAGCGCTTTCATCGAGCAGAACCCCGCCAGGCTCAACGGGGTGATCGCTGCCTCCGCCCCGCCGCAGATCATCGCGTCGGCACCGCCCCGTTGAATGATGCGCAGCGCTTCGCCGACCGCGTGCCCGCCCGTGGCGCAGGCGGACACGATCGAGAAGTTCGGGCCGCGCGCGCCCACCTGGATACTGACGGCGCCCGAGGCCATGTTGATGATCATCATCGGGGCGAAGAACGGACTGACGCGGCCGGGGCCCCGGTCCCTGAGGATGTCGTGTTGCTCTTCCCAGGTGTGCGCCCCGCCGATGCCTGACCCGATCACGACGCCCACGCGGTCACGGTTCTGCGGGCCGATCGCAAACCCCGCGTCGTCCAGGGCCAGCCGCGTCGCGGCGATCGCGAGATGCACGAACCGGTCGTTGCGGCGAACTTCCTTCCGATCGAGGTACGCCGACGGATCGAAATCGGCCACTTCCGCCGCGATCTGGCAGTCGAACGGCGTGGGATCAAAGGACACGATCCGGCGCACGCCCGACCGCCCCTCCATGAGGGCGTTCCAGAACGCGTCCTTACCCGTGCCGATCGGGCTGACGACACCGACACCGGTAACGGCTACGCGCCGACCCATTTCCGCTCCATCGTGTCCAGGCTGTCGCCCCTCGCAATCTCCGAGCCCACGCGGCTACTCTGCCGGCGCCTCGGTGTGACTCTCGATGTACTTCACGGCCTCCCCGACCGTGGCGATCTTCTCGGCGTCTTCGTCGGGGATTTCTAGGTCGAACTCCTCCTCGAGCGCCATCACCAGTTCGACCACGTCGAGCGAATCCGCGCCGAGGTCCTCCACGAACTTGGACTGCGGCGTCACCTCCCCCGCCTCGACGCCCAACTGCTCTACGACGATCGCCTTGACCCGATCGAACACCGGTGCCATCCTACCACCCCCTGAGTCTTCCGTCCGCTGTACCGCCCGCTGCCACGCTGCCGCGCTACATTCGGCCCGGAGCGCGGCGTTGCCGTCTACCGCATCACGCACCCGCCGTCCACGTTCAAGACTTGTCCCGTAATGTACGACGCTTCGTCCGACGCTAAGAACGCCACCGCTGCGGCGACTTCTTCCGGTCGCCCCGTCCGACCCATCGGGATGTGGCTCAACACCCGCGCGCGCTGTTCCTCGCTCAACCCCGCGGTCAAGACCGTCTCGACATACCCGGGGGCGATCACGTTCGCGGTGATCCCCCGCGCGGCCACTTCCCACGCGATCGCCTTGGTGAACCCGATGACGCCCGCCTTGGCCGCGATGTAGTTCGCCTGCCCCACGTTCCCGACCTCCGCGACGATCGAGCTGATGTTGATGATACGGCCCCGTCGCTGGCGGACCATTTCCCGTAGCACGGCGCGGGTGCAGTAGAACGTCCCGTGCAGGTTGATCGCCAAGATCTCGTGCCAATCCTCGTCCTTCATGCGGAGCAGCAGACCATCCTTCGTCAGCCCGGCGTTGTTGACCAGGATGTCCAACCGGCCCCGCCACTCGAGGGCCTCGGCGCAGAGCTTCCGGCAGGCCTCGGCAGACGTCACGTCGCCGCGCAGCAGCACGCCGGTCCCGCCGGCATCCGTGATCCGGCGCAGCGTCTGTTCCGCACCGGCCGCGTTGCCACGGTAGTGCACCGCCACCGCGACACCGTCGCACGCGAGCCGCTCCGCGATCGCTCCGCCGATGCCGCCCGATGCCCCCGTGACCAGCGCGACCCGCGTGTCCGCGCTCACCCGATCCGCCGCCTCACGACGTCCGTGTCCTGCCATGTCCGCATCAGAGGGCCCCGCCTCCAGACGTCCCCTTCATCCCAGCGAGGGCTTGGGGTGGGCGAGCGAACCCGTCGCGCGGGCCAGCGCCGCCGCCGTGGTCTCGCGCGATGCGAGGTCTTCGACGTGCCACACCTCGGCCTCGACCGTGCGGCGAATCATGCCGCCGAGCGTCGTTCCGGGGCCGAACTCCACGAACGCGCGCACGCCGGCGGCGTGCATGGCGCGGACCGACTGCTCCCACAGCACGGGCGACGCCATCTGCGCCAGCAGCGCCCGCCGGATCTCATCGGCCGTGCGGACCGGCGCCGCCGAGACGTTTGCGAAGACGGGAATGCGCGCCGGCCGGATCGGCGTTCGCTCGAGCTCCCCGGCAAGGCGATCGGCCGCCGGCCGCATCAGGCTCGTATGGAAGGGGGCGCTCACCGCCAGCGGCATCGCCCGGCGGGCGCCGAGCGTTTTCGCGGTCTCGAGCGCTGCCCGTACCGCCGCGGCGTCACCGCCGATCACGACCTGGCCCGGGCTGTTGAAGTTGGAGGGCTCCGCAACCCCGAGGTGCGCGTGCGGCGCGCAGGCGCCGCGCGCCTGTGCTGGGGTCAAGCCGATCACCGCCGCCATCATCGTGTCACGTCCCGCACACGCCTCCTGCATGTAGATGCCGCGCAGGCGCACCAGCTTTACTGCGTCCTCCATCTCCAGCGCGCCGGCGCAGACGAGGGCTGTGTATTCTCCGAGGCTCAGTCCGGCGGCACAATCCGGCTGGAACGGCATCGCAGCCAGGCACGCGAGGCTGGTGACGAGGATCGCGGGTTGCGTATTCGCGGTCGCGCGAAGTGCCTCCTCCGATCCGGCGGCGCACAACGCCAGCACGTCGAACCCCAGCGCCGCGCCCGCACGGTCGAACACCTCGCGCGCCGGCGTGCACCGCTCCGCCAGCTCCCGCCCCATGCCGACGTACTGCGCGCCCTGTCCGGGAAACACCGCGGCGAGTCGCACCGGCTAGGCCACCCCGCGAGTGCGCGGGGACACTGCGCGCGCTTGGGGACCCCGGGCGGGTTCGGAGGGGAAGGTCACCGATGCGCTCCTAGTCCGCGCGAATGCCCTGAGAGACCGCGGGCTCCGCGAGCCGGCCCACGTCCTCGCGAATCGCGTCGACCATCCGCGCGCGCACCGACTCGGCGGCCAGCGCGACGGCGTTGCGGATCGCCTTCGCCTTCGAACTGCCGTGGCTGATGATGCAGACGCCGTTCACGCCGAGCAGCGGGGCCCCCCCGTACTCGGTATAGTCCATGCGTCGTCGCACCGCCCGCAGCCCGGGCGCCGCGAGCAGGACGCCGAGCCGCACGCGCACCCCGCGGGTGAGCTCCTCCCGCAGCAGCGTGAAGATCCCCAGCGCCAGCCCTTCCCCGAACTTCAGCACCAGGTTCCCGACGAACCCGTCGCACACCACGACGTCGGCGACCCCGTCGAAGAACTCCCGCCCTTCGACGTTCCCGATGAACCGCAGGCCGGATTGCCGGAGGAGCTCGCCGGCCCGAATCACAAGATCGTTGCCCTTCGTCTCTTCGGTGCCGTTGCTGAGCACGCCGACCCGAGGCTCCGAGATGCCGAGGACGCGCGCGTAGACGCTGCCCATGACCGCGAACTGTACGAGATGCTTTGGCCGGCAATCGACGTTCGCACCGACGTCCACGAGAATGGCCCGTCCGCGGGTGGTGGGCAGGGCGGCCGCGATCGCCGGGCGGTCGATGCCCTCGACGCGGCCCAAGCCGAACAGGGCGGCCGCCATCGCCGCGCCGGTGTTGCCGGCGCTCACCATCGCGTCGGCCTCCCCGCGATGCACGAGGTCGACCGCGACGGGGATCGACGCCCGCCGTTTCCGACGGAGCGCCATGGCCGGCGCCTCGGCCATCTCGATGACCTCGGGCGCCTCCTCGATGCGCACTCCCTGCGATCCGCCCGCGTGGCGGAGCTCCTCCTCCAGCAGACGGGTCGGCCCGACGAGGGTCACGTCGACCCCGAGGGTCCGCGCTGCCTCGACCGCGCCCGCCACGATCTCGCGCGGCGCGTGGTCGCCACCCATCGCGTCGACTGCCACCCGCATTCCGCGTGCCCGCGTATTCATCGAGTCGACGGCCCGACCGCTCAGGCCTTCGACTTCTCCTCGTCCTCCCGCACCTCGAGGACCTGTCGCCCGGCGTACGTCCCGCACGTCGGGCAGACTCGGTGCGGCACCATCGGCGCATGGCACTTCGGACAGCGCACGAGGGTCACCGCGTGCACCTTGAAGTGGGCGCGCCGCTTGGCCGTCCTCGACTTGCTGAACCGCCGCTTCGTCAGTCCCATCGGTCACTCTCCTTCTCCGCGCCGGCGCTCGGTCCCGCGCGTCCGCTTCTTGTTGCCCGGAGACGAGCTCTCTGTCGTCCCCGCCCACTCCCGCAGCGCCTGCAACCGAGGGTCAATCTCGTCGGCCTCGCAGCCGCACGGTCCGGTGTTACGGTCGGCGCCGCACGTCGGGCAGAGCCCGCGGCAGGCCGGCGAGCACCGCGGGGCGATCGGAAGCGCGAGCGTCAGGTGCTGGCGGATCACCTCGGTCAAATCCACCACGTCGCCCGGTTCGATCGGGGAGACGAAGTCGTCCGGTCCAAGCGCCTGCTCGGCCGCGAGGTCGCGGTCCGCTCGGGCGGGGGGACGGGCAAACTCCTCATCGACCTCGACGTCGAGCGGCAGCGCAAACCGGGTCAGGCACGCACCACAGATCAGCCCGGCGGTCGCTTGCACCCGACCGTGCACGCGTACCGTGCGCCCGGTCCCGCTCACCACGAGCTCGCCCCGGACCGGGTCCGGCAGCGTCACCTCGTCGGACGGTGGATGCAGCCGTTCGCAGAACACCACCGTCCGCGCCGCGCCCGGCTCAACGAGCACGTCCCCGACGTACGCGCGCACGCCCCCACCTCACGCCGCGTGCCCGGGTATCGCTCCCGGGCACACCGGCTCATTATACGGACGCCATTTTCTCGTTGTCAAGGCGCCCCGACGCGGGACCGGCTCCGTTGCGGTCGCCCAGGATCGCCTTGCCGCGCTTGATCGTGGAGAGGACGCGCGACACCTCGGCGTCGAGCCGCTCGAAGATCTTGAGTGCGTACAGATCGGCCTGCCGCCGCACATCGTCCGCCTCGCGCCGCGCCTCCGTGCGGACCTCCTGCGCCTCGAGCTCGGCGCCCCGCACCACCTCCGCGTCCACCCCCCCGCGGGCGCGCTCCTGGGCCTCGAGGACGATGCGCCGCGCCTCGTCTTGGGCGCGCCGCAGCACGGCCTCGGCCTCCGCCTGCACCTGCTGGGCGCGCGCGGTCCCCTGAGACACGAGCGCGCGGAGCTCGGCGACCAACTGGCGCGCCTCGTCGGTGCGCGACCGGCGCCCGAAGATCGAGCCCCCGGACTCGAGCAGCGCCTCGAGCGCATCAAGACACTCGGTCGCGGACCGGGGCGACGGCGTACTCTTGGAAGTGGCCATGCGTCCTCACCTCGCGTGCGAAGATGTGATCCGGCGCAGGCGCCGCACGACGCCGGCCGGGACGAGTCCCGCCACAGATCCCCCGAACGCGGACACCTCGCGAATCAGCGTGGAGCTGAGGTATGCCAGTTCGGGGCTCGTCATCATGAACACGGTCTCGATCTCCGGACTCAACCGTTTGTTCATCGCGGCCATCTTCAGCTCGTACTCAAAGTCCATCATGGCCCGCAGCCCTCGCACAATCACGCGCGCTCCGACGCGCCGGGCGAACTCGACCGTGAGGCCGTGGAACGGCCGCACCTCGATGCCCGTCGGCCGGGTGATCGCGGCGCGCAGCATCGCGACCCGCACGTCGGCCGGAAACAGCGTGTCCTTCTCGATGTTCGTCAGCACCCCGACGATGACCCGCCCGAAGATTTGCCGGGCGCGCACGATGATGTCGAGGTGGCCGTTGTGTACGGGATCGAAGGTGCCCGGATAGAGCGCCGTCTGGGTTCGCGCCATCACGCGCCTCCGTCGGGTTCGTAGAACCACACGCCGGTTTCCCCGTAGCGCGCCGTCCGCGTCCGCCGCAACCCTGCGATTTCGCCGGGATCGTCGCGCCAGTGCCCCTCCGCGACGGCCACCGCGCCCTCGGCGAGCACGCCCGACGCGGCCACGGCCTCCAGCGCGCGCGCCTGCAATCCCTGCCCGTACGGCGGGTCCAGGACCACGACGTCGAACCGTTCCCCCTCGCGCGCAAGCGCCGCGACCGCGGTCAGCGCGTTGGCCCGCCGGACCGACGCACGCGCCTCGAGTCGGGCGGTGCGCAGGTTCTCGCGGATCACCGCCGCGCTGCGCGGGTCGCGTTCGACGAACACCGCGTCCTGCGCCCCACGGCTCAGTGCCTCGATGCCGAGCCCTCCGGTGCCGGCAAACAGATCCAGCACGCGGGCGCCCTCCAAACGGGGCGTGAGCGCGTTGAACACCGCCTCTTTGACCATGTCCGACGTGGGGCGCGTCGCGGCGCGTGCGGCCGTGCGGAGCCGCGTCCCCTTCGCGACACCTGCGGTGACCCGCACTAGCCCACCCTCGCGTTCTCGGGCCGCGCGGCCCCAAACCGCGCGTGCAGGGCGGACGCCACGTCTCGGTGCTCGGGGCGCCGTAGGGCCGGGTCCCGGGAGAGCAAAGCCGCCGCATCCTGGCGCGCCCGCTCGAGCCACGCGTGATCGCGCAGCAGATCGGCGACGCGGAGGTCGCTGACGCCGTGCTGCCGCCGATCGCCGAGCAGCTCGCCCACGCCGCGCAGCTCGAGGTCTCGCTGCGCGATCCGGAAGCCGTCCGTCGTGGCGACCATCGCCTCGAGGCGCGCCTGTCCGTCCTCGGTCTTCGGATCGCCGACGAGGATGCACGACGATTGGTGCGTGCCGCGGCCGACGCGCCCGCGCAGCTGGTGGAGCTGGGACAGGCCGAACCGATCGGCGTCCTCGATCACCATCACCGCCGCGTTCGGGACGTCGATGCCGACTTCGATCACCGTCGTGGCCACGAGCACGTCGGTGCGCCCGTCCCGGAGCGACCGCATCGCGCGGTCGCGCTCGTCCACCTTCATCCGCCCGTGGAGCACGTCCACGCGCACGCCGCGCAGCACCGTTTCCGCAAGACGCGCCCCGAGCGCGGTCGCCGCCTCGGCCTGCAGCTTGTCGGACTCTTCGATCAGGGGGCAGACGATGTAAGCCTGACGCCCGTGCGCGACCTGGTCCCGGACGAACTCATAGATCTTCGGACGCTGGGCCGTGGCGCGGGCGTAGGTGCGGATCGGCGATCGACCGGGCGGCAGTTCGTCTAGAACCGACACGTCCAGGTCGCCGTACAGCGTGAGCGCGAGCGTCCGCGGAATCGGGGTCGCCGTCATCACCAGCACGTCGGGCCGCTCCCCCTTGTAGCGCAGCGCGGCCCGCTGCGAGACCCCGAACCGGTGTTGTTCGTCGACCACCACCAAGCCGAGCCGGTGGAACGCGACGTCGCCCTCGATAAGGGCATGCGTGCCGATGACGATGTCGGCGCGGCCGTCGCGCACCTCCTCCAGCGCGTCCTCGCGCGCCGCGCGGCTGAGGCCGCCGACGAGCAGCGTGACCGTGAGTCCGAGCGGCGCCAGCAGGCCGCGGAGCGTCAGGTAGTGCTGGCCGGCGAGAATCTCCGTAGGCGCCATCAGCGCGCCCTGCGCCCCTCCGCCGACGCACCGCAACAGCGCGGTGGCCGCGACCACTGTTTTGCCGGAGCCGACGTCGCCCTGCAACAGGCGGTTCATCGGATGACGCCCATCCATGTCATGCAGGATGTCGGTCATCACCCGGTACTGCGCGCCCGTGAGCGTGTACGGGAGCCCTCGGTGAAACCGCGCGACGAGCTCGCGGGCATCCCCGTACGTGACGCCCCGGGGTTCCGCGTCCCGCGACGCCTTCTGCCGGAGGATCAACAACTGGAACAGGAGCAACTCCTCGTAGACCAGCCGGCCGCGGGCCTCGTCGTGGTCGGCCTGCGTATCCGGAAAGTGGGCCTGCCGGATCGCCCGCTCCAGCTCCGGCAGACCGTGCCGCGCCCGCAGCGCCTCGGGGAGCCACTCGCGCAGCGAGCGAGCATGGTCTTCCAACGCCCGGGCGACAATCGTGCGCATCGCGCGCTGACTGAGCCCTTCCGTGCCGGGGTACACCGGCACGATCCGCCCGACGTGGAGCGTGTCCTCCCCGTCCTCGATCGCCTCGAACTCCGGCGCGGTCATCTGGATCTCGCCAGCCTGTCGCTGCACGCGCCCGTGCAGCACCACGCGGGTCCCCGCCGGCAACTGCCGCACGATGTAGCCCTGGTTGTACCAGACGACGTGCAGGATCCCGGATCCGTCGGTGACGGCCGCCTTCACGATGACGAGGCGCCGCCGGCGCGGCCGGAACTGACGGATCTGTACGACGGTCCCCTGGACGGTCTCCACGGTCCCGTGCGCCAGATCATAGATCCGGCGGAGACGGCTGCGGTCTTCGACGCGCCGGGGCAACCGGTACAGGAGGTCACCGATCGTCGCGATGCCGAGGCGTTCCTCGAGCAGGCGCGCCCGCGCGGGGCCGACGCCGCGAGCGTACTGCACGGGAGAGGAGAGGCCGATGACGCGGGCCGCGGAGGACGCAGGCGCCTGGTCGAGCGTGGCCGACGCGGGGGCCGCCTGGCGAGGCGCGGCCAGGACCTTAGCCCTCCGGACGTTCGCCATGCCGCCCGCCTCCTGCGTCGTAGTGCGCCGTCGCTCCGGGGCGTGCCTGGCCGGATGCGCGTGACTGCGGAGGCACTTCTACGCCGGGCCCGTTGCCCCTGCTCACGGTCCTGTGGTACACTGATGCGCGGCACATTGAAGGGGAGGATCTTCCATGGCACGTCGTTGCGCCGTGTGCGGCAAATCGCCCAGCACCGGCTACCTTGTCAGTCACTCGCACCACAAGACCAAGCGGCGCTTTCTGCCGAACCTGCAGCGGATCCGGATCGTGCTCAAGGGCGCCCCGCAACGCGCCCTGGTGTGCACCGCCTGCCTGAAGTCCGGTAAGGTCAAGCGGGTCGCCTGATCGCGGCGTTCGGCACCGCGCGTGCTCACATGACACGCGCGGTGCCGCGCGTCAGGTCGGCAATCAGCGCTTCCAGCTCATCCCGCCCCAGCACGTAGCGGTCACCGCAGAACCGGCACGTCACCTCCGCCTGACCCTCCTGGTTCAACAGCGCTTCCAGTTCCTGTGCCCCCAAGCTGATGAGCATCTCCTCAACGCGCTGCCGTGTGCACCGGCAGTGGAACCTGACCGGGCTGATCTCCCCAAACGACGGATCCAGCCCGCCCAGCGCGGCCGTGAGGATCTCCTCGGGCGTGCGCCCGTCGGCCACGAGCTCCGTGATCGGGGGCATCCGCTTCGCCCGCGCCTCGAGATCGGCCACGACGCCGTCGGACGCGCCGGGCAACACCTGCACGCACAGTCCACCCGCCGCGAGGACGTGGAGGTCCGGCGCGACCAGCACCCCCAGCGCCACGACGGACGGCAGCTGCTCCGACCGGGAAAAGTACGCGGCAAGGTCTTCGGCGATCTCGCCCGAGACGAGCGGCGCCGATCCGTGATATGGGCTGCGCAGCCCGACGTCCCGCGTCACATGCAGCGTGCCCCGCTTCCCCACGAGCCCGCCGACGTCGAGCTTGCGCGCCGGCGTGTCGGGCAGATCCGCCTGCGGATTCATGGCATATCCGCGGACACGCCCGTGAGCGTCGGCCTGGGCGACGATCGCCCCGATCGGCCCGTCGCCCAGCACCCGCAGCAGCACGGAGTGGCCGTCCTTGAGACCTGCGCCCAGCAACGCAGCCGCGGTCAGGCTGCGCCCCAGCGCCGCCGTGGCGGTGGCGGAGGCCGTGTGCCGGATCCGGGCGTCCTCGACCATCTGGGTGGTCACGGTCGCGACGGCCCGGATCTGCTCGCCGGCGGCCGTGCCTCGAATCATGTAGTCGTCCAAGACGTCAGCACCCCTTCGCAAGAGTTCGTTTCCGACCAATTATATCAACGATATTCGCAATTCGGCTCATCCCCGCCCGCGTCGCTCGGGGGCGTCAGAGGCGGCTACGGTCCCGCGCGCCCCCAACGCCGCTTCCCCGCCCCAGCGCGCCAGTCAGCGCAATATCAGGTAGCGAGCGGATACCCGGGCGCACGGGCCGCCGATATTGTTGAAAGTGACGGTACGCGGGTCGGCGGCGTGACGCCGAGGGAAGCAGGGTCGGCGGCGCGGCACGCGCCGAAGGACGGCAGGCGACAAGCACCATAGCGCATGGCCCCTTGGGAGGGAGAACCGCGATGAATCCGATCACAAGACGGACGTTCCTCAGGCAGGCCGGGTTGACGGCGGGCG
This sequence comes from bacterium, assembly GCA_035295165.1. Taxonomy (NCBI): domain Bacteria; species bacterium. The sequence continues at coordinate 47,636 of DATGJN010000104.1, read as the reverse complement.
CTTTGGCGGCGGCCCCGTTAGTGAGACTGACGCCCGGCGAAGCCGCGGATGCCGCGACCAAGACCTCCCTCAGCGTCGCGCACTGGGGCCCGTTTGTGGCACAGGTCGTCGGGGGACGCCTCGTCCGCACGCTGCCGTTTGACAAGGATCCGGACCCGAACTCGATGGTCACGGTCCTGCCCGACCTCCTGTACGGGCCGAACCGTGTCAAATACCCGATGATACGACAGGGCTTCTATCGGAACCGGTCGCGCAGCGACACCACGATGCGTGGGGTGGAGCCGTTCGTGCGTGTGTCCTGGGACGACGCGCTCGATCTCGTCGCCGACGAGATCAAACGCGTGAAGACCCAGTACGGGAACCGCGCAATCTATTCGGCGGCGTCCGGCTGGCAGAACCCGGGCAACTTCCACGGTGCCGGCGCGGCGCTCCAGCGGATGTTCAACATGTACGGCGGGAACGTCTACCGCATCAACTCGTACAGCGCGCCCGTGTTGCCGGTGATCACGCCCTACATCGTCGGCGACCCGGCGCCCAGGCAGTCGGCCTGGCCGGTGATCCTCAAGAACAGCACGCTGGTGGTGTTGCTCGGCTACGATCCGCTAGTCAACGTCAAGATCCAAGCCGGCGCGAGCTTCCTCCATCTCGACATGGGCTGGCTCGCGCAGCTCCGGGACGCGAAGATTCCAATCGTATCGATCAACCCCATCGAAGGGTACACCGATCAGTATCTCCGCACAACACGGTTGGCGATCCGCCCGAACACCGACACGGCGCTGCTCCTTGGGCTTGCGCACGTGCTGTACACGGAGAATCTGTACGACAAGGCGTTCCTGGACAAGTACACGGTCGGCTTCGACAAGTTCGCCGAGTACCTCAGCGGGAAGGTTGACGGGCAGCCGAAATCGCCGGAGTGGGCCGCGCCGATCACCGATATTCCGGCGGCGACGATCCGCGACCTGGCCCATCGCATGGGCAAGTCCCGCACCATGCTGATCGGCGGGTATTCCCTGCAGCGCGCGTCTCATGGGGAGCAGCCGATCTGGATGATGATCACGCTCGCCGCGATGCTGGGGCAGATTGGGCTCCCGGGCGGCGGCGTGCAGACCGACTTTCCGGGGGGCCTGGGCGTGTCGGTGGGAACCGCGCCGAGGATGCCCGGGCTGTCTGGGGGGACAAACCCGGTCAAGGACTTCGTCCCCTTGAACCTCTGGGTCGACTTGGTGTCCAGCCCCGGCAAGAGCGTGACCTACAACGGGCAGACGATCACCTATCCCGATATCAAGATGATCTACTGGGCCGGGATGAACAACTTCAACCAGGCGCAGTACACGAACCGCGTGATCCAGGCGATCCAGCGCCCCGAGGTGATCATCGTCAACGAATACGCCTGGACCCCGACGGCGAAGCACGCGGACATCGTCCTGCCGGCGACGTCGCTGCTCGAGCGCAACGATCTGCTCGCCACCGATCGCTACATCGTGGCGATGCAGCAGGCGGTCGCGCCGGTGTTCGAGGCGCGGCACGACTTCGACATCTGCGCCGCGCTGGCCCAGCGCCTCGGGTTCGGGGCGCAGTACACCGAGGGCAAAGACGAAAACGCGTGGCTGCGACAGCTGTACGGCGTCGCCCAGCAGCAAGCACAGGAGCGCGGGCTGACCATGCCCGACTTCGATACGTTCTGGCGGCAAGGGTACCTTGAGTTTCCCGTTCCCGACAGTGCGAACCAGGCGGTGGCGTACGCCGACTTCCGCGCCGATCCCGCCAACCATCCCCTCGGCACCGCGTCGGGCAAGGTCGAGATCTACTCCGAAAAGATCGCGTCGTTCAAGTACGACGACACGCCGCCCCACGCCACGTGGGTTCCGCCGTCGGAGTGGCTCGGCAGCCCGCAGGCGGCGCAGTTCCCGCTGCACATGCTGTCTCCGCACCCCGTGGACCGGCTGCACTCGCAGCTCGACCAGACGCGGCTGCGCCAGCAGTACGAAGTCGGCGCGCGGGAGCCGATCTGGATCAACCCTGCGGATGCCTCTGCGCGCGGGATCGCGAACGGCGACATCGTCCGCGTGTTCAACGGGCGGGGTCAGACGCTTGCCGGCGCCGTCGTCACGGCGCGCACGCGCCGTGGCGTGGTCGTCTTTCGGCAGGGCGGGTGGTACGATCCGCTCGCGCCCGGCCGCGTCGGGACGCTCGACCGGCACGGCAACGCGAACAACCTGACCTCCGACGGGCCGAGCTCGCAACTCTCGGGCGGGAACCCGACGAACTCCGTCCTGGTACAGGTCGAGAAGTACGTTGGGACGCCACCCGCGATCACGGCGTTCGCGCCGCCTCAGGAAGGGTAGCCGAAGGAGGCCGGGCGCCGGCTCGCCGCGTAGCCAGGCTCGAGGCGCGTTGCGGCGCGCCCTCTGGATGGTCCGAACATGGCCGCGGCAAGACGGCGTTCGGCACGTCGCCGGGGGCACAAAGACGCCCCGAGCCGAGAGGCCCCGAGTGCCCGTCCGCAAGGGAACCGGTTGCCGTTAGATGACTTCGAACGGCGCGTCGACCGAGGCGGTCTGTGAGCCGCTCGTGCAGTCCACGTGCGCGTTGCGCTGTCCGGCCTTTCCCGCCGTTGGCCACATCCATGTGATTTGCCCGGTGGCGTTCGCTTTCCGGCTCGGCAGGTGGCCTAGTTCGGTCCCTCCTTTGCCCCCTGACGAGATGTATCCTTCACACGTGACGCCGGGCTGAGTCTTGATCACGAGCGTTGAGCGTTGGCCGTGGCTAACTTTAGGCGTGATCGACACCAGTGTCACCGTCAAGTCGGCGCCAAAGCTGGGCGGCACAATGGCGCTGCCCACGGCAAGGACCGCGGCCGCGATTGCCAGTGCACGCATGGACCGTCCCCCCTCCGCTGTGTCGTGTTGCCGGTGATGAAGCGCGCTGCGTTTTCGAAAAGTTCCTCGCTTCTCGCGGTAAACCTGCATCTCATATGGTTCAGCGAAACCGAGGCGGCCAACAGGTGGTTGAGCGGCGCATCGGATCGACAGAGGGAGTCTTGGCAGAGTGCGGCGGAGTAGAGACTACGCTTTGGCTGTGCGGGCCGACGGTCGCGACGCCTCCAATTCCTTGGCGATGGCGCTGATCGTGGTAATATGCGCAAAGCGGCCGCGGAGAACATATTCCGTCCGCTCGCGAATCGCGTCGACATCCAGTTCGTCCCCGGGCCGGTCGTGGTTCGGGATGGGAAACGTCATCGTCGCTTCGGTGACGAAATCTACCGCGTAACCAAGGTCGGCCCCGACGCGGGCCGATGTCTCGCAGCATTGCTCCATTTGAATGCCGGTGATCACGACGCGGCGCACACCTTTCTCCAGCAGGAGCGCCGGCAACCCCGTGCTCGTAAAGACATTCCGCGTCTCCTTGTGCACCACCGGCTCCGACGCCCGCGGCGCCAGGAAATCCATGAGCTTGTAGTAGGGGCTGGTCTTCTCGAACCCCGGGTCGCTATCGTTGTGAAGGAAGTAGACGATGGGTAGGCTGTGGTCACGGTAGAGGGCGATCAGTCGCGCCACGTTTCGTTCGAATTCGCGATTGTTGCGCCGCTCCCACCGGTCCGTTGCCTTGAATGAGTCCTGGGCGTCGATGACGAGCAGCGCGGACTCAGCGATTGGCACGTGCTTGTCGTAGAGCATGCCATCTCCCGCCCGTCCATCCGAGGCTTCCACCAAGCATTCTCAACCGCATACCGTCCTCCTGCCGCCGCTGTTGTCTGTCCGTCCTGACGCACCGACGCTGCTCCCGCGCGCTGGGAACCCAACCGAGGAACGACTCGGGGAATACTGGCGACGACCCCGGCGGATTGTGCCGTGTCGGTGCGGCCCGGCACGCGAAGCCGCTGGGCATTCGCATGGCCGCCGTCCGCGGTGTCTTCCCCTATCATCCCTCGCACGCCGCGTGCAGCGGGTTTGCCGGCCCGTGCCCGTGGCCCAGCGGCAGCGAGGTCTCGATCGCCCGCGTGATGAACTGTTTCGCCGTCCGCACCGCGTCGGGGACCTCCGCGCCGCGCGCGAGCAGCGCGGTGATCGCTGCGGAGAAGACGCACCCGGTGCCGTGCGTGTGGGGCGTAGCCACCCGAGGCGCCTCGAGCCGCTCGACCGCACGGCCGTCGTACAGCACGTCCACCGCCGCGCCTTCGAGATGCCCGCCCTTGACGACCACGTACCGGGGTCCGAGCGCGGCCACCGCGCGCGCCGCGTCTTCCATCTCGACAAGCGTCCGGATCTCGCGTCCAATCAACGCACGTGCCTCGTGCAGGTTCGGCGTCACCACGAGGGCGAGCGGCAGAATCTCCCGTCGCAACGCGTCTACCGCCTCGGGTTGCAGCAGCACGGCGCCGCTCTTCGAGATCATCACGGGGTCGACGACGAACGCGCGAATGCCGTGGCGCCGGATGCTTGACGCTACCGCCGCGATGATCGCCGCGTTGGCGAGCATGCCCGTCTTCGCCGCGTCCACCCCGATGTCCGTAACGACCGCATCGATCTGTGCGACGACCACGCCGGGCGGGATCTCCGCGACGGCGGTGACGGCCGTCGTATTCTGCGCCGTGACCGCGGTGATCGCCGTCATGCCAAACACGCCGAGCGCGGAGAATGTCTTGAGGTCCGCCTGGATGCCGGCGCCGCCGCCGGAATCCGATCCGGCGATCGAAAGCGCGCGTGGAATGTGCATCGGATCCCTCCCCCAGCGGCTCTGCTACAAACGCGTGCGTGCCTTCAGGTGATCCCAGCCGGCTGCGATAAGAGGCGTTCGCCGTCCGGTCGGTCCAATGACCCACCGACCGCCGCGGCTCGGCACGATCTCGCCGATCCGGGTCACCGGCACGCCAGCCGCGCGCGCGACGGCCGCCGCCGAGCGGTCAAACGACGGCCGCGCCGTGAACAGCAACTCAAAGTCCTCTCCGCCCCCGAGCGCCCAGGTGGACGGATCAACCCGGGCGGCGGCGGCCGCCTCGGCGAGCCCCGGCGGCACGGGCACGCGGCTCACGTCCAGCCGCACACCGACCCCGGATGCCTCCAGCACGTGGAGCAGATCGGCGGCGGTCCCGTCGCTGATGTCGATCGCCGCCGTCACCGCCGCGCTGGCTGACAGAGCCCGACCGGCCGCGACCCGCGGCACCGGCCGACGATAGGCGGCGCGGAGCGCGCGCCCGCCCGGCACCCGCACACGCGGGTGGCCCGCCAGGAACAACCCCGCCGCCGCCTTCCCCACGGACCCCGTGACCCACAGGCCGTCCGCCGGGCGCGCGCCGCCCCGAGTGAGCGTCCGCCCGGCGTTCCCGAGCACGGTCACGTCCACGACGATCGGCCCGTCGGTGCCAGAGACGTTCCCGCCGGCGACCACGACCCCGTAGGCCCGCGCCGCCTGACCCAACCCGCGGTAGATCCCCTCGATGTCGCGGAGCCGCGCCCGACGCGGCACCAGCAGGGAGACGAGCGCGTACCGCGGCGTTCCCCCCATGGCAGCGATATCGCTCACGTTGACGGCGAGCGCGCGCCAGCCGACGTCCGCCGGGGTGCTCAGGCCGAACCGGAAGTGGACACCCTCCACCTGCGCATCGCACGTGGCCAGCGCGCGACCGGGAAACGACAGCACCGCTGTGTCGTCGCCGACACCGGTCGTAACGCCGGGGCCAACGGTCGGCACCAAGCGGCTCAACCTGTCGATCAACGCGAACTCTCCAAGTCCGCCCATCGGGCGGCTCCGGTCAGCCGAGGAGCGCGGCATCGACGTGCTCCCGCAGCCTCCGGGTCGCCTCGACCATGTCGTCGGCGAGGGTGACCGCCGTAATCACCGCGACCCCGACGGCGCCGGCGCGGATCACGGCCGCCGCGTTCTCGATCGTGATGCCGCCGATGCCGACGATCGGCAGCGCGGTCGTCCGACGGATCTCCTCGATGCGGCGAAGCCCCACGGGCGCCCCCGCGTCGGCCTTCGTCGCCGTCGCGTAGACCGCACCCACGCCGAGGTAGTCCGCGCCGGCCCGCCCGGCCTCGTCCGCCTCTTCGCGGGTCGCCGCCGAGACGCCGAGCAACGGGCCGCGCCCGAGCACTGCCCGGGCCGCCGCCGCCGGGAGATCGTCCTGTCCGACGTGCACGCCGTCGGCCCCGGCGGCGATGGCGACGTCCACGCGGTCGTTCACGATGAACGTGACCCCGGCGGCACGACAGATCGAGGCGAGTCGGCGCGCCGTCTCCACCACCGTGCGGGCCGGTTCGTCCTTCATCCGCAACTGCAGCGCGGTGGCGCCGCCGCGCACGGCGGCCTCGCCAACGTCGAGGTGGGACCGCCCCCGTGCCCGCGGGGCATCGGTGATGACGTAGACCCGCCAGTCGCCGCGCACCGTCATGCCCGGATCCTCGCCGCGCGGGTGACGGCGGCGCCGTCGAGCGCCGCGAGCGCGTCAAGCAGCCGCACGCGAAACGTGCCGGGGCCGGGCGATGCCTCCGCGGCCCGCTCCGCGGCGACCTCGAAGCAGGTCAGTCCCGCCGCGGCTGCGTTCAGCGTGTCGGGCTCGACCGCGCAGAACGCACCGACGACCGCGGTGGCCATGCAACCGCTCCCCGTGATCTGCGCCAGCAAGGCGTGCCCGTTTTCGATCCGCACGGTGCGTCGGCCGTCAGTAAGCAGGTCCACCCGGCCGGTTGCGGCGACGACCGCACCCGTGGCGCGCGCCAGTGCGCGCGCCAGGTCGTCCAGCGCGTCCACCCGTCCCGCCGCGTCCACGCCCCGTACTCCCCCGGGACGTCCGGCCAACGCGGCCACCTCCCCCGCATTCCCCCGCACACAGGCGACGCGTACGGCGTCCAGCAGGCGGCGCGACTGCGCGGTACGGAACGCGGTGGCGCCCGCACCGACCGGATCCAGCACGACCGGCACCCCTGCGGCGTTCGCACGGCGTCCCGCCAACAGCATCACCTCGACGACCTGGGCGGTCAGCGTGCCGATGTTGAGCACCAGGGCGCCCGCGGCCGCCACCATCTCCTCGACCTCTTCCGCCGCATGCGCCATCACGGGGGATGCGCCCACCGCGAGGGTCACATTGGCGACATCGTTCACGGTGACGACGTTCGTAATGTGATGGACCAGCGGGTGCCGTTCGCGCACGCGCGCCAGCAGATCCGCCGCCGCGAGCGGCGCCGGCTCGGTCACGCCGCCCGCCATGCCTTCATCGCCGGCAGGCGACGGAGCGCCCGGAGCACCACGTAGCCGAGCAGCGTTCCAGGAATGCTCGCCGACAGAAATGCAGTCTGGAACCAGGCCCAGGTGTGGTGGGACCCTACCAGCGGCTGAAACATCAACGCCGCGATCGTCGCTCCGATCAGGCCGGTCCCGATCGGCTCGCACAACGCGGCCGCGTCGTTGCGGAAGACGCGGTACGCGTAGCCCACCACCAGCGCTCCGAACGGGCTGCCCGGAAACGCGAACAGCGTGCCGGTGTGGAGACTGTAGCGCAGCAGGGCCGTCACGAGTGCTGCGCCGGCGGCGTACCATGGGCCGAGCAGGACACCCGCCACCGCGTTGACCGTGTGCTGAAACGGGGCCACGCGCGCCGGGCCGACGGGAATGCTCAAGGGTCCGAGCGCCGTCGCGATCGCCGCAAACATCGCGGCGAGGACGAGCCGTCTGAGGTGCGATCCGTGATCCGCCGAATCCTGTCGTATCATATCGACCACTCCTCCATTCGCCATGCCATCTCCCAGAACAGGTACTCGTACCGCTGGCTCGTCAAAAACACGTCGCGCAACGCGGCCTCGCGCGACGACGGGAGGTCCGTGGCGAGCCGGTCGAACAGCCCGGCCATCCACTGGGCCATCGCCCCGTACTCCTCCGAGGTGTACATGCGGATCCAGTTCGCGTACAGCGGCTGCGTCTCGGGGAGCCCGCCCGTCCGCAGCCGACACGCGACTTCCCAGTACCCATAGGCGCACGGCAATACGGCGGCGAGGATCGCGGCGAGATCCCCCGTCTCCGCAACGACGCGGAGATGATTCGTGTACGCCTGGGTCGCGGGCGCGGGCCGCGTGTCTTCGAGCGCCTCCGGCGAGATGCCGGCGGCCCAGCAGCTCTCGCGGTGCAGGTCCATCTCGACGTTGAGGGTCAGGTTGAGAATGTCGGCGAAACGAGACGCGATGGCAAGATCGTCCGCCCGCGCGACCGCCAGCGCCAGCACGCGGCCGTACTCGCCCAGGAACCGGTAGTCCTGACGCAGGTAGAACTGGTAGCGGTCCCCGGGCAGCGTTCCGTCCCCGAGTCCTACGACGAACGGATGGGTCTGCACCTGCTCCCGAAGCGCCGCCGCGTCCTCCTGGAGCCGTGCAAACAGGCTCATGCTGCGTGGTCCCCCGTCTCCGCCACGTGCGCCTCGCTACGGCGTCAGATTGACGAACAGATCCGCCGCCGGTACCGCCGTGGCGATGACCTTGTGGGACGCCATCCACCGGCTGAACGTGTCCCACCGCTCGGCGCGTTGATCCTGCGTACGAGCGTAGTACGGAAGCGTCGCCTCGAACGATCGCCGGTTGAAGGCGTCGTTCAGCCTTGGGTTCAGACGCGCGTACTCCTGAAACGCCGCGTCGGGATGGGTCTCCGTGAACGCGAGGCCGCGCGCCACCGCACCGACGAACCGCTGGAGCACCCTCCGCCGCGACGCGATTTCGCCGTCGCGCGCGATCAAGACCAGCTCGTAGAACGTCGGCACGCCGTACCGCTCCGGTTCGAACATGCCCACCGTCTGGCCCTGCATCTCGATCTGCACCCGCTCAACGTTCCGGTAGGCGCCGACGACCGCATCCACCTTGTGGGTCAGCAGCGCGGGGACGAGGTCGAAGCCGACGTTGACCATCTTCAAGTTCGACTCCGCGGCGCCGTCGCTGTGCACGACCTGGTCGACGATCGCGTCCTGGTACCCCGTCACCGCAAACCCGACGCGGCGCCCGACGAGGTCCTTCGGCGCCCGAATGCCCGCGGATGCGAGGAACATGATGGTCGTCAATGGCTGCCCGATCAGGACGCCGATGCTCTTCACCGGCAACCCCTGCGCGCGCGCGATCACGACGTTCGGCTCGTAGTTCACAGCGACGTCCACGCGGCCGACCGCCGCGAGCTTCAGCGGATCGTCGGCGTTCGCGGGCACCTGCACCGCCACGCGGAGGCCGGCCTGTGTGAAGTAGCCCTGGCCGAGCGCAGCGTACAACGGGACGTGGTCCGGGTTCGGGAACCAATCGAGCATGAACGTGACCGGGTCCGGCGCCGTCGCCCGGCCCGGACCGGGGACCAGCACCATCGCTGTCGCGACGAGCGCGGTGAGGACCGCGACTCCCCTCACAGTCAATCCTGCCACCCTCCACCTCCTCGACCTGCCCCGCGACGTGACCGCCGCGGCGCCCTATGCGCCCCGCCGGGGGCTAGCGGCGAGGCACGATCTCAGCGCCCGCCCGCGCGCGCCGCGCGGTGCCACGGCAGCGCGACCCACTCCACCCCGGAGACGGCGCCGAAGAGTGCGAGCGCCATGGCGCTCAGGTACACGATCGCCGCGAAGACCCGATCGATGTGGAGTTGGGCGTTCGCGTGAATCATCGCGAACCCGAGCCCCTGCGTCGCCCCGACCCACTCGCCGATGACCGCCCCGATCACGCTCGTCGCGACCGCGATGCGCACCCCAGAGAACACGAACGGCAGCGCCGCCGGCACGCGGATCGTGAACAAGATCCGCCGGCGGTCCGCCCCGAGAATGCGCAGCAGGTTGACGAGATCTTCGTCCGCAGCCCGCAGGCCATCCACCGTGTTGACGACGATCGGAAAGAAGACGATCAGCGCCGCCATCGCCACCTTCGACGCCATCCCGTACCCAAACCAGACGATCAGGAGCGGCGCAATCGCAAACACCGGAACCGTCTGACTGGCAACGACGAGCGGATACACCGCCCGCTCCACCGTCCGCGACGAGAAGATCGCCAGGGCCAGGACGATCCCTACCGCGAACGCGACCGCGAACCCCGCCAGGACCTCCTCCAGCGTGACCGCCGCGTCCCCGAGCAACAGCGCGCGATCGGTCAGGAGCACTCCCGCGATCCGGCTCGGCGGCGGCAGAATGTACGCCGGAATGCTGAACGCACGCACCGCCCACTCCCACACGACGAGGAGCGCGACGAACAGCGCGGCCGGGGGGGCGATCCGTCCGCCCCAGCGGACGGATCGCCCGGCGACCGCGGCCGCCCACCCGGCGACGGTGCGGCCCCTGGCATGAGCCTCGTCGGACGCCGTCGCGACGTGGCGGGGATCCACGGCGCTCATCCGAGGGTCCCCGCCGGCTCGGCCCGTAACATGTCGAGGATCTCGCCCTTGAGGCGTACCACGCCCTCGTCCACCGGCCAGCGCGGCCTCGGTACCGCGACCGGTACCGTTGCGCGCACCCGGCCCGGGCGTCCCGTGAGCACGTAGATGCGATCCGACAGCAACACCGCTTCCTCGACATCGTGCGTGATGAACAGAACCGTCCGGCGGAACTCCCCGCGGAGCCGGAGGAGATAGTCCTGCATCGCCGAGCGCGTCATCGCGTCGAGGGCGCCGAACGGTTCGTCGAGCACCAGCATCTCGCGCCGACACAACAGGGTCCGGACCAGGGCGACCCGCTGACGCATGCCACCGGAGAGCGCAGACGGGTAGGCGCGCTCGAAGCCGTCCAGACCGAACGTGCGCAAGAGCTCGAGCGCCTCCGCGCGCGCGGCGGGCCCGCGCACGCCCTGCACCTCAAGGCCGAGCGTCGCGTTGTGGAGCACGGTGCGCCACGGTAGCAGGAGGTCTTTTTGCTGCATGTACGCGATGCGACCCCGCGTCCCGGCGAGCGGCGCCCCGTCGAGCCGCACCGTCCCCGCGTCGGCGGCATACAGCCCGGCGACGATGTTGCAGAGCGTGCTCTTGCCGCAGCCGCTCGGACCCAACAGCGTGACAAACTCGCGCTCCTCGACGTGCAACGACACGCCGCCGAGCGCCTCGATCCAGCCCCGACCCGCGCCGGCCGACAACGGACCGCCGCTGGCGCTTGCCGCCGCGGGAAACCGTTTGACCACGCCCTCGACTTCGAGTTTTGCAGGCATCTTCGTGTCCAAGACGCAACAGCGCCGCCCCCGGAATCGGGACGGCGCTCGGTCAACCTCCCTCCGCTGGCATTACCCAGATCAGGTTCCGGGGTCGATGGCGATCTCAGCCATCCTCTCAGCCTGGTCGTCCCAAGCTCCCCCACGCTATGTGGTTGTCTACGAGTCGAGTATACCATACGATCGCGCGCGCGCAACCGGCGGCACGGTTGCATGCGCGCGCGGAGCCCGCGGACGCCACGGATGACCCGGGGTCTTCCCGTTGTCGGGCCTGTGGGCGAACGGACCATCGGCCACCGTTGACTTCGACCGACCTCCATGCCAAAATCGTGCTAGTTATCCGTCCGCAGGAGGTGACGACATGCGCATGGGTCTTCGCAAACGTTTCGTCACTCCGGCCGGACGGTTGCGGTACCCCATCACGATTCCCCAGACCTGACATCCACCCCCGGCCGCGGGCGACGCTCGTGGCTCGTCCCGTCCGCTTGCCCAGGCGCCGCCCGGGCGGTGCGCGGCGTGTACGCCCAATTCTCGCGACAACGTGGTGCCCATGGACACGCTCCTCGAAGTACACAACCTGGTCAAGGTGTTCCACCGTGCGAAGGCCGTGGACGGTGTGTCGTTCACGATCCCGAAAGGACGCATCGTGGGGCTGCTCGGCCCGAACGGCGCGGGCAAGACGACGACGATCCACATGCTGCTCGGCTCGATCACGCCGACGTCGGGACGCATCGTGTACTTCGGGCAGGAATTCCGGCGGCACCGCAGCGCGTGTCTGCAGCGGATCAACTTCGCGTCGTCGTTCAACACACTGCAGGGACGACTCTCCGTATGGGAAAACCTCGAGGTGTTCGCCCACCTGTACGCGATTCGCCGGCCGAAGCCGAAGATCGACGCGCTGGCGTCCTACTTCGGGATCACCGAGCTCCTGCCCGCCCGCTATTGGGATCTCTCGGCCGGCCAGCGCACCCGCGTCAATCTCATCAAGGCGCTGCTGAACGACCCGGAGCTGATCCTGATGGACGAGCCAACCGCCGCGCTGGACCCCGACATCGCGGACAAGACGCTGGCGCTGATCGAAGAGATCCGGCGCACGTCAGGGGTGTCGATCCTGTACACCAGCCACGACATGCACGAGGTCACCCGGATCTGCGACGACGTGATCTTTCTCGACCGCGGCCGGATCTTCGCCCACGACACGCCGCTCGGCCTGACGAAGCGCATTCGCACCGCGACCCTCACGCTGACGTTCGACGGAGACCGCGCGGCCGTGGAGCGGTTCCTGATGGCACGCGGGCAACGCTTCCGGTTCACGCAGCCGTACGCGGTGTCGATCGAGACAACGGAACAGGCGCTCCCGAGCCTGATTTTCGACGTCGGCGAGACGGGGGTCTGGATCACCGACATCGACGTGAAGAAACCGACGCTGGAGGACGTGTTCCTCAGCATCGCGCGGGGAGGCAGCCGTGTGGAGTGAACGTATCAAGGCGGTGCTGCTGCAGGAAGTATACATCACCCGGCGGTCGCTCGAGGTGATCGTGGATCTATTCTACACGTCCCTGATTACTGTGGTGGTCTTCGGGTTCGTTTCGCGGTTTCTCGTCGGCGTCACAAACGCCAACACCGGATCCTACCTGATCCTCGGGTTGTTGTTGTGGGAGGTCATCCGCATCAACCAGTACTCGCTGACGGTGGGCAGCCTATGGAACATCTGGTCGCATAACCTGAGCAACATGTTCGTCGCGCCGCTGTCGATCCCCGAGTACATCGTGGCGCACATGCTCTCGGGACTGCTCAAGACGCTCGTGATCTTCTGTGGCATCTGCGCGATCGCGGCCTGGGGGTTTCACTTCGACATGCTGCGGCTGGGCGTTGTTAACTTGGCGCTGTTCTTCGCGAATCTCACGCTCTTCGCGTGGTCGGTCGGCCTCGTCCTGTTGGGGGTGATCTTCCAGATCGGCACCCGCATCCAGGCGCTCGCGTGGGGGATGGTCTTCCTCTTCCAACCCCTGACCGCGGCGTTCTTCCCGCTCTCGGCGTTGCCGCCGAGTCTCCGCGCGGTCGCGTACGCCCTGCCGCCGACGTTCGTGTTCGAAGCCGCGCGGCGGGCGCTCGACACGCCCGGTGTAAATTGGCGGTTCCTCGGCATCGCCGGCGCCGAGAACCTCGTCTACTTCGCGCTTGCCGCGGGCGCGTTCGCGTGGATGGTGGAGCGCTCGCGCAGCTCGGGGCGCCTCGCCCGGGCCGAGGGCTAGGCGCGCGCGGCCTCTTCGAGAATCCGCCACAGCTCGTCGCGGGCCGGCGGCGCGAGCGGCGCCTCGCGCCCCGCTCGACGCACCACCGGCGGCGCCGCTGCGCGGAATGCGCCGATGACCGCGGCCGGCGCGCCGGCCGCGGCGACGGCCGCGAGGACGCGCTCGGGGTCCGGTGTTGCGATGAGCAGCGCCCCGCTGCCGATCAGCGCCAATGGGTCAGCGCCGAAGTGCGCGCAGATCGCGGCGGTCTCCTCGGGCACCGGCACGCGGTCCGCGTCGAGCCACACGCCGATCCCTGACGCCACCGCCATCTCGTGCACCGCCCCGAGCACCCCACCCTCGGTGACGTCGTGCATCGCGCGGGCCCCCGCCCGCGTCGCGGCGCGGCCCTCCGGCAGCACGCTGATCCGGCCGCGGAACGCCCGCGCGCGATCCACGAGCGCGTCACCGAGCGCGGGCCGCAGGCGGGCCTCGAGATCCGCGGCGAGGATCGCCGTCCCTTCGATGCCGGCGCCCTTGGTCAGCACCAGACCGTCCCCGGCGTGCGCACCTCCGCTGCGGAGCACCGCATCGCGCGGCGCACGCCCGACCGCGGTCACCACCACGATGGTGCGGTCGATCCCGCTCGTCACCTCGCTGTGCCCGCCGACGATTTCGACCCCGAGCGACTCGGCGGCCCGCCCCGCATCCTGCATCACCCGGGCCAGATCCTCCACGGATTGTCCGGGCCGGAGGAGCACCGTCACCATCAGCGCGACCGGCTCGGCGCCCGCCGCCGCGAGATCGTTCGTCGCCACGCACACCGCGTACCACCCGAGGTCCTGCCCAACCCCCGTGATCGGATCGGTGGTCAGCACGGCGACCTCGTCGCCAAACGTGACCGACGCGCAGTCCTCGCCGATCCCCGCGCGTACGAACACGTCGGGGCGCCGTGAGCCCAGGTGCGGGTACACGAACCGCCGCAGCAGGTCGGGCGGCACTTTTCCAACCGGCAGCTGCGTCATCGCGGCACCTCCGTGCGGCGTCGTTGCCCGCGCCGCCCATAGGACTTCGTCACGGAACGGAGAATCACGACGACGGGATGCCCGAGACCGCGTTTCTCCTCATCAAACTTGAACGGAACACGCCCGCCGAGGTCGCGCGGCTGCTGCGTGCGTTGCCCGGGATCGACGAGGCCCACGCCGTCATGGGTGAGTACGACGTGCTGGCGGTGGTTCGGACGCACGCCACGCGCGAGATCGCCCTGCTCGTGGACGCGCACATCCGCACGATCGAAGGCGTCGCACGGGTCGTCACGTGCGTCACGGTGCCAGCGTAGCGCGCACCCGGCAGGGCGCGCCGGCTATACGGCGACTCGCGGGGTAATTAACGTCATCCGTTCGAGGATCCGCTGCGCGACCTCGAGCGCACGCAGACCGTGCTCGCCCGGGACCAACGGCGGCGCCCCGTCCCGAACGCAGTCCACGAAGTGCGTCAGCTCCGCCCGCAGCGGCTCCTCCCCCTTCACCACGGTCCGCCGCTGCGTCCCGCTGCGCCGGACGGTGATCTGCTGGCTGAGGTAGTTGAGGTGCACGAGCCCGTCCGGCAGCGTGATCTCGAGTTCCGCCGCCTTCACCGGGGAGATGCGGCTCGCAACGAAGCTTGCGAGACACCCGCTCTCGAGCGTCAGGTGCGCGACCGCGAGATCTTCATCGTCGCCGTGGATCGCGGCGCCGATCGCGCTGACCCGCGTCACCGACGAGCGCAGCAGCGTGAGGATGATATCGAGGTCGTGGATCATTAAGTCCAGGACCACGCCCACATCCATCACGCGTCTGGGATCCCACATCCGGACCCGGCGAACCTGCACGAACAGCGGCTCGGTCACCTGCTCGCGCAGCGCCTGCACCGCGGGCTTGAAGCGTTCGACGTGGCCGACGAGCAGGGTCAGGCCGCGCCGCTGCGCGATGTCGACCAGCTCCGCTGCTTCTTCCACCGTCGTGGTGATCGGCTTCTCCACCAGCACGTGCACGCCGCGGTTCAAGAACTCGCGCGCGATCTCATAGTGCAGCGCCGTGGGGACGACCAGGCTGACCGCGTCGACCTTGCCGAACAGCGCGCGGTAGTCTTCGTACCCCGGGATCTGGTACCGCCGAGAAAACGCGCCGACCTGGCGCGAGGCGGTGTCGACGATGCCGACCAGGTCGACGTCCGGTAGGTGATGGTAGATCCGCACGTGGTGTTGGCCCCACTGGCCGAGGCCCACGACCCCGACGCGGATCCCCCGGCTCATGAGCGCCTCCTCAACCGCGCGGGTCGAAGCTGCGGATCGTGCGGATCACCCGATCGAGCGCCTCGTCGTCGAGCGCGGGATGCACTGGGATGCTCACCACTTCCGCGGCGGCCCGCTCCGCCTCGGGGAACCGGCCGGCCCCGTAGCCTTCGCGTTCGTACAGCGGAGTCCGGTGGATCGGGACCGGGTAGTAGACGCGGTTGCCGATGCCGTGGGCGTCGAGATGCCGGATCAGTCGGTCGCGCACCCGCGGCACGCGGATCGTATATTGATGGAAGACGTGCCGGCACCCCGGCGGTTCGGACGGCAGCACCAGCCAGTCGAGGTCCGCGAGGCCCGCCCGGAGGCGGGCGCCGTTCGCGCGCCGCCGGGCGTTGCGCGCGTCCAGAAGCGGCAACTGGACCGTCCCGAGCGCACCGGCGATCTCGGTCATGCGGAAGTTGTATCCGAGGACCTCGTACACGTACTGGGTCCGGCTGCCGCAGTTGACCAGGAGCCGCGCCCGGTCGGCCACCGTATCGTCGTTCGTGAGCAGCATGCCGCCTTCGCCGGTCATCAGATTCTTGGTCGGGTACAGGCTGAACACACTCGCCGCCCCGAATCCCCCGACCCGCCGCCCCCGAAACTCCGCCCCGTGCGCCTGCGCCGCGTCCTCGATCAAGACGAGGCCGCGCGCCCGCGCCAGATCCAGAAATGCGTCCATTCGGCACGGCAGCCCGTAGAGGTGGACGAGCAGGATACCCTGCACGTCGGGTGACCGGTCGAGCTCCTCGGCGACGGCGTCAGGGTCGAGGTTGTAGGTCACGGGGTCGATGTCCACGAACACCGGGCGTGCGCCGCGGTGCAACAACGCGTTCGCGGTCGCCCCGAAGGAAAACGGCGTCGTGATCACCCGCGCCCCGGGCGCGATCCCCGTGGCCTCGACCGCAACCATCAACGCGGTGGTCCCGGACGACGTGGCCACGGCGTGCGCGGCCCCCACGTACGCGGCGAAGGCCCCTTCGAACGCTCGCACCCACCGCCCCGCGACAAGGTGCCCCGACTCCAGCACCTCGATCACCCGACGCTTCTCCTCATCGGTGACCTGGGGCTGCGCAATCGGCACGACTTGCTGCGACGTGGTCGGCATCATGATCCACCTTTCCGCGACCAATCCGCGGCAAGATTCTGCGCCAGGGGGGGATTTCCTTTCATCCCGCGACGCGGGCGCTCCGCGAATCGGCGGCCGCACCCTGTCCATCATAGCGCACGGCCGGCCGTGACGCCGCCGCGCGCAGGCCCGGCGATCAGCGCGGCGTCTCGAGTTGGCCGCGGAGCGCCGCAAGCATGCCGTCGAGATTTTCCTTCATCTTTACGCGGAGGAGCTGGCTGAGCAGCCCACCGATCAGCGGGATCCCGAACTCGAACTCCACCGCGATCGCGGTACGCGTGCCGTCGCCCTCCGGCTGAAAGGTCCACTCGCCCTCGTACCGCTCGAAATCGCCGTCCCGCTGACGGAACCGGCAGACGTGGCGCGCGTCGTCCCAGACGTCGTCCTCGATCCAGCGGATCTTGCGCCCCTCGACCACGCCCACCCACTCCGTCGCCGTGGGCACGTCGCCGGCGCGCTCGAGCACCGTCACGCGCTCGAGGTCGGGCATGAACCGTGGAAAGTCTTCCACGCGTTTCGCGACCGTGTACACCTGGTCGAGCGGGGCCCGAATCAGCGTCGAGGCTTCAACCCGTGCCATGCGCCACCATCCTCCCGATCCACACCGGCATGCCGGTCACGCGTGCAGCTCCAGCACGTCGCCGTCCTCGAGGACGTGCTCGCGCTGCACCATCTGGCCCTCGAACGTGCGCGCGCCCCAGATGCGGGCATACTTGAGCCGCTCCGCGAAGTCCTTGTGCACGGCCGCGGAAGCATCCGCCACCGTGGCGCCTCTCGGCAACACGAACGGGACCGACCGGTCGGCACGCTGGCCCGGCGCCTTCGTATAGACGCGGATCACGTGCAGCAGGTGAAACAGCTCGCGCCGCAGCGTTTCCAAGTTCGTCCCGGCCTCGGCCGACACCGCCAGGATCTCAAAGCGCTCGCCCCACGCTTCGCGGACGATGTCGAGCCGCGCCTCGGCGCCGTCGGCATCCAGTTTCGTTGCGACCATCAGGCTCGGGACGACGTCCTCGCCCGCGCCGCGCCGACCCAGCTGCACGCGGAACTGCGACGCGATGTCGAGCGCGGTCTCGATCGCCGACAGGACGTCGTCGTCGGCCAGGTCCGCGACCAAGAGCGCCCCGTCCGCCTGGCGCACCAGCGCCAGGAGCCACGGCTCCGCGGTCTCGTGCGCGATCGGCGGGAGGTCCACGAGCTGGACCTGCACGTCCTCGAACGGCACCATGCCGGGCAGCGGCATGCGCGTCGAGAAGGGATACGGCGCGACGACCGGGGTCGCGTGGCTGAGGGCCGCGAGCAGCCGCGACTTGCCGGCGTTCGGGGGGCCCACGAGCACGACCTGGCCGGCGCCCTCGCGGGGCACGTGGTGCCAGGTCGGCCCCTTCCCGCCGGCCGCCTTGCGGCGCGCGGCGTCGGTGCGCGTTTTGGCCATGCGGCGCCGGATATCGGCGCGCATGTGTTCGGTCCCCTTGTGCTTGGGGATCGTGGCCATCATCTCCTCGAGGGCGGCGAGCTGCTCCTCGGGGGTGGTGGCCTGGCGGTACCGGCGCTCGGCCTCGAGATACTGCGGCGTGAGATTCGCGGGCATCGTCTGCGCCTATTGTAGCAGAGGCTGGCGGGGCTGAACACGACGCGCGCCGCGACCGCGCCGACGCCCGAGCCCGCTCCGGCGCCCCGCGGCGGCCCGGCCACGGCAGGGATTCGGCCCCGGTGGGCGGAACTCACCGCAAGCCTTTCCCATATCGCGCATAACGGCTTGCAGGCGCAACGGGTGCACACGGGCCGGCGGCGACTGGGACTCGTCCGCCGGCCCGCGATCCTCACCAGGAAGTGGGGTGACGACGGATGCGGCTAACGCTCGGGAGCATCGCCGCCGCGGTAGCGCTGGTCTTGCTGGTGACCATCGGGTTCCAGGGAACGGCCTCCCCGCAGGACGTGAGCCACACGATCAGGCTGGGCGCGGCCATCTCGAACACGGGCAGCTTGGCGGCGGCCGGCAAGCTCACCACCGACGGCTACGACTTCGCCGTCGACTGGATCAACGCACACGGCGGGGTGAAGATCAACGGTGTGGCGTACAAGCTGGCCCCGATCAAGTACTACGACGACGAGAGCAAACCCGCCCAGTCCGCCGCGTTGATCGAGAAGCTCGTGACCCAAGACCACATCTCGCTGATCCTCGGGCCGTATTCGTCCGACAACACGATCGCGGCCGCGGCGATCAGCAGCAAGCTCGGCGCGGTCATGATGGCCGACGAAGGCGTCGCGAAGGTCATCTGGACGTCCGGCAACAAGAACGTGATCGGACCGATCATGTACGACTACCAGTACATGTACCCGATCGTGGACGCGCTCCTGGCGAAGCAAAGCGGTATTAAGACCGCGGTCATGATGCACGCCGACGACTCGTTCAGCGTCGGCGTCGCCGAGGGGGCGGTCGCGTACATGAAGAACAAGGGCATCCGGGTGCTCGGCGACTTCCAGTACCCGGCCGCCACGACGGACGTCTCCTCGCTCGTGGCCCAGATCAAGCCGCTGAACGCTGACGTGCTGATGAGTTCGGGGCACATCGAAGATGCGATCCTGATCACCAGGCAGGCGAAGCAGAACGGCCTCAACTTCAAGGCGCTGGCCTTCACGGTCGCGCCGCCCACGCCCGACTACGTCAAGGCGCTCGGCAAGGACGCCGAGTACGTGATTGGCCCGTCGCCGTGGCTGCCGCAGGTCAACTACACAGACCCGTACTTCGGGAACACCCAGCAGTTCGTCGCGGGGTTCAAGGCGAAGCGCGGGTACATCCCGGACTACCACGTGGGCGACGCCGCGGAGGGCGTCGAGCTCCTGGTGGAGGCGATCGCGAAGTCGAACAGCACCGACCCCGCGAAGGTCGGCGCCGCGTTCCTCAACACCACCTTCGCGACCATCGCCGGATTTGTGCACTTCGACAACAACTGGCACGAGGACAATCAGCTGGGGGCGGCGGTCCAGATTCAGAACGGGGCGCCCGTGCCGATCTGGCCGCAGAAGTACCTCGCCAACCTCAAGTTCCCGATGCCCAGCTGGGCCCAGCGCTGATCAGGCGCTCACCCGCCGGGCCGCGCACGGCGCGCGGACCCGGCGGGTCGGCCGCGGGCCGGTAGGCGACCGGTGGAGATCTGGCCGCAGATCATCGTCAACGGCCTCTTGCTCGGAGGAGTGTACGCCCTCAGCGCGCTAGCGTTCTCGCTCGAGTGGGGCATCCTCAACATCGTCAATCTGGCGCACGGGTCGTTCATCATGCTCGGCGCCTATCTCACGTGGATGCTGTTGACGTCCCCGCTGCACCTCGACCCGCTGCTCAGCATCCCGATCGACTTCGCCGTCCTCGCCGTGCTCGGGTTCCTGATGCAGCGGTACCTGCTGAACCGGGTGATGCGCGGCCAGTTCTTCCTGACCCTGCTCCTCACGTTCGGCATCGACTACGTGCTTGTGAACATCGGGATTCTCCTGTGGACGGCGGACCCGCGGGCGGTCATCACGTCGTACAGCGCGACCAGCCTCGCGATCGGTGCGCTCACGATCCCGTACACGCGGGTCGCCGTGCTCGCGGCCGCTCTCGTCATGACCGTCGCGCTCGCGCGGTTCATGCACCACACCCGGATGGGCCGCGCGATCAACGCCACGGGAATGGATCTGGACGCGGCCAGCCTGATGGGCGTCCGGCTTCCGATAGTGTTCGCGCTCACGATGGGTCTCGGCTGCGGCCTGGCTGGCGTGGCCGGCGCGCTGTACAGCGTGAATTTCCCCTTCTCGCCCCAGATCGGCGGAGGCCTGACGCTGCGGGCCTTCGTCGTGACGTGCCTCGGGGGCCTCGGCAACGTCTACGGCCCCCTGCTCGGTGGGTTGGTCCTCGGCATGGTCGAATCGGTCGCGTCCGTGGTCATCGGCTCCGGCGCGGTCGATGCCGCCGCCTTCATCATGCTCGTGTTCATCCTGGCGCTGCGCCCGCGCGGCCTGGGGGGCCGGGTGACCGCGTGAGCTTGCCCGCGAGATCGCCGGCGCCCGCGGACGCACTGCGTCCGGCAGCCGGCGCGGCGCGCCGGGCCGGACGGGCGGCCGTGCTGCGCGTCGCCCTCCCCGTCGGGTTCGGCATTGCGGTGCTGGCGACCCCGCTCGTTGCCTCCGGGTATCCCCTGCGCGAAGCGACGACGATTCTCATGTACATGGCGCTCGCGCTCTCCTGGAACCTGATCGGCGGGCTCTGCGGCTACCCCTCCGTCGGGAACGTGGCGTTCTTCGGGATCGGGGCGTACGTCACGGCCGCGCTCGTGGCTCACCTGCACTGGACGCTGTTGCCGGCGCTCGGCGCGTCCGCGCTCGCCGCGCTCGCCTTCGCGGCGGTCATCGGCCCGATCGTGCTACGGTTGAACGGCCACTACTTCGCGATCGCCACCCTCGGGACCGCGCAGGCCCTCGGCCAGATCGTCATCATGGTGCCGTGGGTCGGGGGCCCGAACGGCATCATTCTGCGCGTGCCGATCGGGGACACCGACGTCTACTACTTGATGGCCGCCGTCTTGGGGCTGGCGCTGCTCATCACCCACGTGATCCTCCGGGGCTCGTGGGGATACGCCTGCCGCATGATCAGGCAGGACGAACACGCGGCGGCGGCGTGCGGCGTCAACGCGACCTACTACAAGACCGCGTGCTGGGGCCTCTCCGCGATCGTGGCCGCCCTCGTGGGCAGCGTGTACGCGGTCTGGATCACGTTCGTGAATCCCCCGTCGGTCTTCGACCCGCTCTACAGCCTGACCATGGTGGTGCTCACGCTGGTCGGCGGCGCGGGGACGCTCTGGGGCCCCGTCGTCGGCGCGTTTCTCGTCGAGATCGTCGACCAGTACCTCTGGGCGAATCTGCTGACCGCCCACACGCTGTTCCTGGGAGTCGTCATCGTCGTGATCGTCCTGTTCCTGCCGCGCGGCGTCTGGCCGTATCTCACGGGGCAACAGGGCCTGTCGTGGCGTTCGCTGTTCGAGGGCACCCGGCGGCTTCGCGTATGAGTACGGCGCTCCGGCTCGAGGGCGTATCCAAGTCCTTCGGCGGGCTGCAGGCGGTCCGCGCGGTCTCGCTGGAGCTCAAGGCCCAAGAGATCCTCGGGCTGATCGGCCCGAACGGCGCCGGGAAGACCACGCTGATGAACCTGATCGCCGGCGCGTACCGGCCCACGGCCGGCCACATCTTTTTGGGCGCGCGGGAAGTGACGGGCCGGCCGCCGTTCGCCATCGTGCACATGGGGATCGCCCGGACGTTCCAGATCGTCCGGGTCTTCAAGGAGATGACCGTGCGCGAGAACGTGCTCGTGGGGGCGCTGTTCGGTGGGCGAACCGATCGCCGCGCGGCCGCGGAACGCGCTGACGAGGTGCTGGAGTTTGTCGGCCTCAGCGGGCTCGCCGACCGGACGACCGGCGAGATCGGCCTGGCCGAGCAGAAGCGCGTCCAGCTCGCGCGGGCGCTCGCCATCCGGCCGTCCGTGCTGCTCTTGGACGAGGCGATGGCGGGCCTCAACCCCGGCGAGATGGAAGCAGCGCTCGAGCTCGTCCGCGCCGTGCACCGCAGCGGGGTCTCCCTCATCGTCATCGAGCACCTGATGAAGGTCATCATGGGGCTCTCGCACCGCGTGGTCGTCATGCACCACGGACAGCTGCTCGCCGAGGGCAGCCCGGCGGACGTCGTCCGCGACCCGCAGGTCGTCGCCGCCTACTTCGGCGAGCACTACTCCCGTCGCCGACAGCGGAGCGGCCCGTGGGCCCATCGAGCTCCGCGGGCCGACACCGGGAGGGACGGCGATCGCGCTCCTTGAAATCCGGGACCTCATGGCCGGCTACGGGGCGATCCAGGTCCTGTGGAACGTGACGTTGGACGTCGCCCAGGGCGAGATTGTGACCCTGCTCGGCAACAATGGGGCCGGGAAGACGACGACGATGCTCGCGCTGACGGGCCTCGTGCCGCCGTGGGGGGGCGCGGTCTCGCTCGCCGGTAGGCCGGTCGCGGGGCTCGAACCGCCGGATGTCACGGCGCGCGGACTGACGCTCGTGCCCCAGGGCCGGCGGTTGTTCGGCTCGATGACGGTGGAGGAGAATCTGCTCATGGGCGGGTACCTCCGGCGCGACGCCGGCATCCCGGCGACGCTCGCACATGTCTACGAGATCCTGCCGCGGCTGCACGAACGGCGCCGCCAGTTGGCCGGCACCCTCTCCGGGGGCGAGCAGCAGATGTGCGCGATCGGTCGGGCGTTGATGTCCCGCCCGAAGGTCCTCTGCATCGACGAGCTGTCGTTTGGGCTGTCGCCGCTTGTCACGGCGGCGATGCTGGACGTCCTCGTCCAGATCCGCGCCGAGGGGACGAGCGTGCTGCTGGTCGAACAGGACGTCGAGAACGCCCTCGCCGTGGCGGACCGCGCGTACGTCATGGAGGGGGGACGGATCGTGCTGTCCGGATCGGCGGCGGAGGTGTACGATGACCCCGGCGTGCGCGCCGCGTACATGGGACTGTAGACGCGGGCGCGCGCAGGCGGTGTATCGGGAACGGACCGCAGGCATGCGCGCACCCTCACCGAGCACGCGCGGCACCGACGGACCGGCGAGCGCGTCGCGGCCGGCGCGGGGTCCAAGCGGACATGAGAACGGCACCGAGAGGATATGAGGAGTCCACTCATGATTGATCTGTCGCTCGACACGCCCGAACGCGATGCCCTCTTCGAGGAGATTGGGCGCCGACTCTACGTGGACGCGCAAATCGACATCCCCCCCGACATCCGTCAGGGGCTGCGAGACGCCCAGACGCGCGAGTCAAACCCGGTGGCGCGCGGGATCCTTGGCACGATGCTCAAGGCGATCGAGGTGTCGGACCGCAAGCAGACGCTGGTGTGCCAGGACACGGGGATCCCGATCTTTTGGATCACAATTGGGCGGGGCGTGTCGATCGACGGCGTTCGCATGATCGATGCGCTGCGCCGCGGGGTGGAGCGGGCGACCACGGAGACGCCGCTGCGATCGAGCATCGTCTCTCCGATCCGTCGGGAGAACCGACAGACGAGCACCGGAGAGAGTGTGCCGGTCGTGCACGTGGAGTTCTCCGACGCGATCGACCATATCGACATTCTGATGATGCCGAAGGGATCGGGGTCGGAGAGCATGTCCTTCTTGAAGATGCTGCTGCCCGCCGACGGAATCGCCGGCATCAAGAAGTTCGTGCTCGAAACCAGCGTGGGCGCCGGCGGTCGACCGTGCCCGCCGACGATCATCGGGGTCGGCATCGGCGGGTCCTCGGATCTCTGCGTGACGCTCGCGAAGAAAGCGACGCTGCGGCCGATCGGCCAGCGCCACCCCGATCCGGAGGTGGCCGCGCTCGAGTGCGAACTGCTCGACGCGATCAACAGCACGGGCATCGGTCCGATGGGCCTGGGAGGCGATACCACGGCGCTCGATCTGCACATCGAGACGGCGTGGACACACATCACGCTGAACCCGGTGGCGATCAACATGCAGTGCTGGCGCGGCGAACGCCGACGCGCCCGCGTGTACCGCGACGGGCGCGTGGAGATTACGTACTAACGATGGAGCACCGGCTCGAGACCCCGCTCTCCGAGGACGCGGTGCGGGCGTTGCGCGTCGGCGACACCGTCCTGCTTGACGGCATCGTCTGGGGGATTCGCGACGCCACGTTGATCCGCATGTTTGATCAGGCGCAACCGTCGCCCGTCGACCTGCGCGGAGGCGCGCTCCTACACGTCGCGCCGAACGTCCGTCGCAGCGCGACGGCGGCGAGCGGGTACGAAGCGATGACCGTGGGGACGACGACCAGCATGCGGATGGACCGGTTCACCGAGGATGTGCTGCGCGTCTGCGGCGTCCGCGCGATCATCGGGAAAGGCGGCCTCTCCGACGAGAGCAGCGCCGCCCTGACGCGCCATGGCGGCGTCTATTTGGCGATTGTCGGCGGCGCCGCGTCCGTGGAAACCGAACAGGTCGAGGCGATCGAACACGTCTACTGGGAAGATCTGATGCCGGAGTGCCTCTGGCAGTTTCGCGTCCGGGCGTTCGGTCCGCTGATCGTCGCGATGGACGCGCACGGCGAGAGCATGTACCGCGACGTTGCGCAACGGGCCCACGCGCGCCTGGCGGATGTTTACCGACGATTGGGGCTCCGCGATGAGCCGTGAGTGGGAAGAGCTCCGGTGCGACGTCCTGATCCTCGGCAGCGGCGGGGCGGGCCTGCTGGCCGCCCTGCACGCGTACGACCTGGAACCGCGACTCGACATCACGGTCGTGGCCAAGGGCTTGGTCGGGAAGAGCGGATGCACGCGGCTCGTGCAGGGCGGGTTCAACGCCGCCTTGGACCCGCGCGATTCGGTCGAGCGACACTTTCGCGACACCCTTGCGGGAGGCCAATTCCTCAACAACCAGGATCTCGCCTGGGCTCTTGTCTCCGAGGCCCCCGACGTCATCCGGAAGCTGGAGACGAAGGTCGGGTGTTTTTTCGATCGCCGCGAGGACGGGCAGATCCATCAGAAGGCGTTCGCCGGCCAGTCGTTCGACCGGACCGTCCATCGCGGGGACCTGACCGGGATCGAAATCGTGAGCCGGCTCCACGACCAGCTGTTCGCGCGGCGGATCCGCGTGCTCGATGAAACGCGTGCGGTGGAGCTGATCCACGACCGCGCGGGGCATCGGATCACCGGCGCACTGCTGCTGCAACAGCAGACGGGTGCGTTTGTCCTGGCCCGTGCCCGCGTGGTGCTGCTCGCCACCGGCGGGGGACCGCGGATGTACACATACTCCGCGCCGTCGCTGGAGAAGACCGGGGACGGCTACGCCATGGCGTACCGGGCCGGGTGCGACCTCATTGATATGGAGATGATGCAATTCCACCCCACCGGGTTGCTCGCCGGCGCGTCGCGGCTGTCCGGCATGGTGTTGGAGGAGGGTCTCCGAGGCGCCGGGGCGTGGCTGCTCAACGCGCAAGGCGAGCGTTTCATGGTGCGGTACGACGCGCTGCGAATGGAGCGCGCCACCCGGGATCTCGTCGCGCGGGCGAGCTACCTGGAGATCATGGCTGGCCGCGGCACCCCCGCGGGCGGAGTGCTGCTGGATGCGTCCCCGCTGGGTGCCGAGTTCGTCGCGCGCAACTTCCCCGGCATGGTGAAGCGCTGCGCGGAGGTCGGCTACGACCTCTGCGCCGGCCCGGTGGAGGTGATCCCAACGGCGCACTTCCACATGGGCGGTGCGCGGATCGACGTGGACTGTCACGTGCCGTCCCTCCCGGGACTCCTGGTGGCGGGCGAGGATGCCGGCGGGGTGCACGGGGCGAACCGCCTCGGCGGCAACGGAGTGGCGGACTCGTGTGTGTTTGGATCGCGGGCGGGCCGCACCGCCGCGCGGATGTGCGCCGAGTGGTCCTTCGCGGATCCGGACGAGACCGAGGCCGCGCAGGCCCAGCGCGAGGCGATCGCGCCGTTGGCGCGGGAGCGCGGCGAGAGCCCGTTTCAGATCCGCGACCGCCTCCAGCGGGTCATGTGGGACCATGTCGGGCTCGTCCGCGACGCGCCGGGGCTCGAGCGCGCGCTGGCGGAGATCGCCGAGCTGGAGGATCGCGCCGCGCACGTGGCGGCTCCGCCCGGCGCCCGGTGGAACCTGACCTGGCAGCAGGCCCTCGATGTGCGAAGCTTGCTGACGGCGGCTCGCCTGACGGCTACCGCGGCGCGCCATCGACAGGAGAGTCGCGGGTCGCACGCGCGGCGCGACTTCCCCGACCGCGACGATACCCGCTGGCTCGTCAACATCTGCCAAGCGCGGGACCGCACGCCCTGGACCGAGCCGGTGCGCCTGAACCGCCTGACGCCTGACGATCTCCCGACCCCGCACGCCGCGCGGCCGTGATCTTCCGCGTCAGGCGCTTCAACCCCGATGCCGACGCGCGGCCCGCGTGGCGGTCGTACACGGTCGAGATCCAGCCACAGATGAGCGTGCTCGACGGCCTCTTTTGGATCCTGGAGCACGCAGACGGCAGCCTGGGGTTCCGCTACTCGTGTCGTGCGGGGATGTGCGGATCGTGCGCGGTCCTGATCAACGGCCGCGAAGATCTCGCGTGCCGCCGGCGGCTGGACCGCCTGAGGAGCCCCGTCCACGTCGAACCCCTGCGGTCGCTGCCGGTGATCAAGGATCTCGTCGTTGACATGGCGCCGTTCTTCGCCAAGTACAAGGCCGTCGACCCCTTTTTTGCGGCGACGGACGCTTCCATGATGGGGCGCGACGGCACGCCGGCCGTGGTCCGTCCGGACTCGCGGGTCCGCGACGTCGTGGATCGGCAACTCGGATGTATCTCCTGCGGCGCCTGCTATTCCGCTTGTCCCGTCGTGGCCCTGAACCCCGCCTACCTCGGACCCGCGGCCTTGAACCGCGCGTACGTGTTGAGCGCCGACGTCCGTGAACCCATCGAGAAGAACCGCCTGCCCCTCCTCTTGGGAGACGGCGGGGTCCACGCGTGTCACGACGTAGGCAACTGCGTGACGGCGTGCCCGGTCGCGATCAATCCGCTGCTCTCGATCCAGTTGCTGCGGAAAGGGGCCGCCGATCGCTAGTCGCCCCGTGCGCGGTCGCGACGCCCTCACGTGGTACTACCTGCGTGTGAGCGGCGCGCTCATGGTCGCCTTTGTGCTGGGACACCTGTTTGTCATGCACTACCAGCATGCGCCGTCCGCGACAGGCGCGGCGTTCGTGAACCGGCGGTGGGGCAGCGCATCTTGGCGAGTGTTCGACTGGATGCTGCTCGTCCTCGCCTTGACGCACGGTCTGGTTGGGGTGCACGGGGTGCTGCGCGACCACCTGCGCCGCGCGCGGGCGGTGGTCGACGGCGTCTTCGCGGTGGGAGGCCTCGCGTTTATCGCGCTCGGCACGATCGCCATCGGCGCGGGAGCGCGGGGCGAACGCGGTGGCCCCCTGGCCGGGGCGGATTGGATCCCCACCGTCCTGATCGCGAGCCTGGTGGTGCTGGCCTCGCTCACCTACCTCGCAATCCTCGCGACCGCGAGCGTGTTGGTCACGTTCCTGCTCCGCCGCCGCCCGCTCGGATGGTGGAACTACCCGGGGCAATGGGCGTTCGCCCTGAGCCGAGTCGCCGGGATCGGGATCCTGGGCTTCTTGCTCCTTCACATCCTGGACATCGCCCTCGTGCCCTTCGCTCCCGGTCTGTACGAGCGAACCGTCACCGGCTATGCGTTGCCGTACCTCGTCCCGATGGAAGCGCTTCTAGTCGCAGCGGTCGTGTACCACGCCCTGAACGGCGTGCGCCTCATGGTCCTCGATGCCCTCGACCGGCGCGCCACGGCCGCGCGCGGCCCGTCGGTGGTGGCGGTCATTGTCGTCACGGTGTTGCTGGTGCTCCCGAGCGTCGTCATGTTGCTTCGCACCCATCCCTGATCCCCGACGCGGGCGTACACGAACCGAGGAGCGCCGGCTCGACACGACCGGCCCCGTCCCCCGTCGACTGAACGTTTGAATCAGCCCGCCGGCGGCGGCCCGGCCTGGAGATAGCGGGACGGCAGCGCGCGGCCGACCAGCAGCGCAAGCGGTCGCGACGCCTCGACCAACCGGGCGAGGTCCACCCCGGTGTCAATTCCCATCCCGTGCAGCATGTAGACGAGATCCTCGGTCGCCAAGTTGCCCGACGCGCCGGGCGCGTACGGGCAACCGCCGAGACCGCCGGCCGCGGCGTCGATCGTGGTGACGCCCTGCAACAGCGCGGCAAGGACGTTCGCAAGCGCCGTCCCCCGCGTGTCGTGGAAGTGGACCGCCAGGGCGCCTCGGGGCAGATCGCGCGCCAGACCGTCCAACAACGCCGCGACGTCCGCCGGCGTCGCCGCGCCGATCGTGTCCCCCAACGAGATCTCCCCACACCCCATCTCGAACAGGCGTCCCGCGACCCGGCGCACCGCATCCGGATTCACGCGTCCGTCGTACGGGCACCACCACGCCGTGGACACGTACGCGCGCACACGCATGGCGCGCTCGGCCGCAAGCGTCAGGACCTCGCCGAACCGTGTGAGCGACTCGTCGATCGTCATGTTGATGTTGTGTCGCGCAAACGCCTCTGACGCCGCGGTGAACACCGACACGTCGCGCAGACCGCACGCAATGGCGCGCTCCATACCGAGCCGGTTGGGCACCAGCGCGGACAGCGCGACGCCGTCCAGCGATCCGAGTCGACGCACCACGGCGTCGGTGTCGGCCATCTGCGGCACGCGGTCCGGGCGCACGAACGCGCCTACCTCGATCGTCCGAAGTCCCGCCGCCGCGAGGCGCCTGACGAACGCGACCTTGTCGTCGATCGAGAGCCTGGCGGCCTCGTTCTGGAGGCCGTCGCGCGGGCCGACCTCAACGATCCGCACCCGGCGGGGAAGCCCCGCGAACGGCGCCGCCAGGCCGTCTGGGAGCGGGTCGCGTGCTTCCCCGGCCTTACCCGTCACGGCGTGTCGCCGGGCATGACCGGAGCCAACTCCGCGACGACGGCTCCCCCATCCACCTGGTCTCCGGCGGCGACGCGCACGGCGCGCACCACCCCGGGGCCGCCGGCGCGCACGACATGCTCCATCTTCATCGCTTCGACGATGAGCAGCGGCTGCCCGGTCCGGACGGTGTCCCCGACCCGCACCAACACCTGGGTGACCACACCCGGCATCGGCGCGCGGAGGTCGCCGGTATCGTCTGTCGCGCCGCCGCCGCGCTCGCCACCCCGCCGCACGGGCTCGAAGTCCAGGGTCACGCCGTCGAGGTGCACGAAGGTGCGTCCGCCCGCCGCCGCCGCATGCAGGAGGTGCGTCCGTCCGTCAGACTCGACGAGCGCCACCCCGGACTCGAGGAGGGTGAGTCGCAGGCGGTGCGTACGGGGCCCCACCCGCACGGTCCACGCGTCCCCGTCCCGCGATACCTCGTACCGCGCCGCGACGCCACCGGCCCGAAGGACGACCTCACTCATGCGCGCCCGGCGGTCCGGACATCCCCATGCGCCAGGGGCCGACCCGCAACCATGGGTCCCAATCCCGGCCCGGGCTACCGGCAGGCGATCCTCCCTCCCCTGGGGCTGCAGTCGCCTCGGCCGTACCCGCGTCGCGCACCTGCGTCAGCACCGCGGCGGCCGCGGCGGCGAGCCCGTCCGCCTCGCCGGTCCACGCCCCGAAATGGCGCTCCAGGAACCGCGTCGTCGTTTCCCCGTCCCGGAAGGCGTCGTGCCGCACCACCGCGCGCAGGAATTCCAAGTTCGTCTGGCATCCCAGGATGACGTAGCGTCCGAGCGCGTCCGCCATCCGCGTTGCGGCGTCCTCGCGCGTCGCGGCGTGGGCGATGACCTTCGCGAGCATCGGATCGTATTCGACGGGCACGCGCCATCCCGCGCGCAACCCCGAGTCCACGCGCACCCCGGGCCCATGCGGCTCCACCAGGGCGAGAATGGGTCCCGGCGTCGGGCGAAACCCGTGCGCGGCGTCCTCCGCGCACACCCGGCACTCGATCGCGTGACCCCGCGCCCGCGGGGCCCGCGAGCGCCCGCTGCCGTCCGCCGGCAGCCGGTCACCGGCGGCGAGGTGCAGCTGCGCTTTGACGAGATCCACGCCGGTCACCATTTCGGTCACGGGGTGCTCGACCTGCAGCCGCGCATTCACCTCCAGGAAATACCAGCGGCGGTCGGCGTCTACCAGGAACTCCACGGTGCCCGCGTTGACGTACCCGGCCGTTTCCGCGATCGCCACGGCGGCGCGTTCGAGCTGCGATCGCAGCTCCGCGGTCACGAACGGCGACGGCGACTCCTCGATCAGCTTCTGGTGTCGGCGCTGCACGCTGCATTCGCGCTCGCCGAGGGCCATGGCGACCCCCGTGGCGTCCGCCAGAACCTGCACCTCCACGTGGTGGACCTCGTCGAGGTGGCGCTCCAACAACAAGGCGTCCCGGCCAAACGCCGCCCGCGCCTCGCGCCGGGCCGACGCGAGCGCTCCCGGGAGGTCGCTGGCCTCATTCACGCGCCGCATGCCCCGGCCGCCGCCGCCCGCGGCGGCCTTGATCATCAACGGAAATCCGATCCGGCCGGCCGCGGCCGTCAGGTCCGCGTCCGACGTCTCCTCAGCGTCACATCCCGCCACCACCGGGACCCCCGCTCGCCTTGCGAGCCGCCGCGCCTCCGTCTTGTCCCCGACGCGGGCGATCACGTCCGCGGGCGGACCGACCCACACCAGGCCCGCCTCGCGGACCGCCGCGGCGAACTCCGCCGACTCCGCGAGAAACCCGTACCCAGGGTGCACCGTGTCCGCGCCCGAGCGCCGCGCCGCGTCGAGCAGGCGACCGACGTGCAGGTACGTGTCCAGCGGGTCCGAGGCGCCAAGAGGCACCCGGTCGTCGGCCAGCCGCGGGTAGAGGGCGTCCCGGTCGGGATCCGCGTATACCGCGACCGTCCGAAGACCCAGCTCACGGCACGCGCCGATGACACGGACGGCGATCTCGCCGCGATTGGCGACCAACACGGTCCGCATCGGCGCTACATGCGGAACACGCCGGGCCGCATCCCGCGGACCGGTGCGTTGAGGGTGGCGGACAGCGCGAGCCCCAGCACCGTGCGCGTGTCGACGGGGTCGATCACGCCGTCGTCCCACAGGCGCGCCGTGCTGTAGTACGCATTGCCCTCCTCCTCGTACTTCGCGAGCACGGGGGCGGCGATCGAAGCCTCCTCGGCCGGGCTGAGCGTCTGTCCGTCGCGCGCGCGCTGGTCGCGCTTGATGGTGGCCAGCACCGCGGCCGCCTGCTCGCCGCCCATGACCGAGATCCGGGCGTTCGGCCACATCCAGAGAAACCGCGGCGCGTACGCCCGTCCGCACATCGCGTAGTTGCCGGCGCCGTACGAACCGCCGATGATCACGGTCAGGCGGGGCACGCCGCACGTCGCGACCGCGTGCACCATCTTGGCGCCGGCCCGCGCGATTCCCGCGGCCTCGTACTCGCGGCCGACGATAAACCCCGTGATGTTCTGGAGGAACACGATCGGAATCCGCCGCTGCCCGCACAGCTCGATGAAGTGCGCGCCCTTCTCGGCGCTCTCGACGAACAACACCCCGTTGTTCGCGACGATGCCGACGGGGATCCCGTGGATCCGCGCGAATCCCGTGACGAGCGTCGTGCCATACAGCGCCTTGAACTCGTGAAACCGGCTCCCGTCGACGACCCGGGCGATCACCTCGCGGACGTCGAACTGGCGACGGAGGTCGCGAGGCAGCACGCCGTACAGCTCGCGCGGGTCGTACCGGGGGTCCTCGGCCGCCGCGAGGTCGAGCGCGGGCGCCTTGACGCGGTTCAGCGTGCCGGCGATGTCGCGCACGATTGCGATCGCATGCGCGTCATCCACCGCCAGATGGTCCGTCACGCCGCTGCGGCGGCAGTGCACGTCGGCGCCCCCCAACTCCTCGGCGGTCACCTCCTCGCCGGTCGCGGCCCGCACGAGCGGCGGACCGCCGAGGAAGACCGTGCCGGTACCCCGCACGATCACGGCCTCGTCCGACATCGCCGGCACGTACGCGCCGCCGGCGGTGCAGGACCCCATCACCGCGGCGATCTGCGGGATGCCTTTGGCGGAGAGTCGAGCCTGATTGAAGAAGATCCGGCCGAAGTGGTCGCGGTCCGGAAACACCTCGGCCTGCAGCGGCAGAAATGCGCCGCCGGAGTCGACGAGGTAGATGCACGGGAGCCGGTTCTCGAGCGCGATCTCCTGGGCGCGGAGGTGCTTCTTGACCGTGAGCGGATAGTAGGTGCCGCCCTTCACCGTGGCGTCGTTCGCCACGATCATGCATTCACCGCCGTGCACGCGGCCGATGCCCGTGATGATCCCCGCGGCGGGGGCGTCACCGCCGTACATCCCCCACGCCGCAAGCGGCGCGATCTCGAGGAACGGCGATCCCGCGTCGAGCAGGGACTCGATGCGCTCGCGCGCGGTCTTCTTCCCCTGCGCGCGCTGACGTTCGCGGGCCCGGGCGCCGCCGCCCTCACGCACCCGCGCCAGCCGCTCGGCCAGGGTCCGCGCGAGCCCTTCGTGGTGGGCGCGGTTCTCGTCGAACTCCGCAAAACGGACGTCGACATGCGACTCGAGGACGCTCATCGACGACTGGTATTCCCCTCCTGTCGCGAGCGCACCTCCGGCCAACCGCGAATCCCGCGAGTCGCGCTCACCGGCGACGGCCCCGAAGCAGAACGACCCGCTAGCGCTGGAGGACCGCCCTGAACACGCCCCGCGTGGCCGCCGGATCGCGCTGTATGATCCCTTGGGCGGTATCCTCGTCGACCGCGTCGAACACCACGATGCCGCGGGACTGGTCCGTCGCGAGCGCCCGTCGGGTCGACCAGCTTGCCCGGCCGCGTCGGCTCAAGCAAATACGCGAACTCCTCCCCGTTGCTCCTCCTCTTCCGCGGTGAGCGGCGGCCGCGCAGGGCCCCGCCGTCCCGTCCGCGAACCTCACACGGTCAAGTCGTCACCGCCGGGAGCATCGATGCCGACGCCGGAACGCATCGCCGAGCTGATTCGCGCGTACGCCGACGGCCCGCGCCTCTTGGAGGCCGCGGTCGCCGGCATCCCGAGAGACGAGCTGGCCTTTCGTCCGGGCCCGGGGCACTGGAGCATCCACGAGAACGCCGTGCACGTCGCCGACACGGAGTTGGTCGCGGCGGTCCGGATGCGGTTCGTGCTTGCCGAGCCGGGCGCCACGCTCGTCGGGTTCGATCAGGGGCGCTGGGCGCAGACCCTCGGATACGCGTCGGCGTCGCTCGACGCCGCGCTCACGCTATTCCGAGCTGTGCGTGCGCCGACGGCGGAACTGCTGCGGCAGGCCCCCGCGGAGGCGTGGACCCAGACCGGCCGCCACACGGAAGCCGGGCTCGTGACGCTGGAGTGGCTCGTCGAACACTTCGCCGACCACGTGCCGTACCACCTCAAGACGATCGCCAAGCGCCGGGGGCAGTACGCCGCTTCCCACGGGTAGCGTGTCCCCATCGCGCGCGCGGGAGCGGCGGCGCGCTAGGGAATCCGATCAGTCGATCGGACCGCCCGCGTGCGCGAGCGCTGCGCGAAGCTCTTCCCGGGCGTCCGGGCTGAGCGCGGGCACGGGCGGGATGGGATCGCCGACCTCGAACCCCTGAAGCTCGAGACCGGCCTTCACGCACGCCGCGAGCGCGTGGCGCTGAAACACCTCGTTGAGCGACCACAACCGCCGCTGCAAGCGGTCGGCCTCGTCCCAGCGACCCTGCTGCGCCAGATCGTAGAGCGCGACGCACCGCTCCGGCAACAGACAGGCGGGTCCCGCCATCCACCCGACCCCGCCGAGCTGAAAGACGAGCAGCGGCACGTGCGCGGAGGCACTGAACACCTTCACGCGGTCGCCGGCGCGGTTGAGGACGGTCAGGATCTTTCCGGTTTCCCCCGAGGCATCCTTGAAATACTGGATGTTCGGGATCTCGCTGAGCGTCACGACCTGTTCCGGGGTCAGTTCCGCCCCGAGCAGCCTCGGGTTCGAGTACAGCACGATCGGGCACGGCACAGCCCTCGCGGTGGACGAGAAGAACTCGAAGACGGCAGACCGGGGCAGCGGAAAGTAGGTCTGCAGAATGAGGACGATCCCGTCCACCCCGAGGTCGACCATCCGGCGCCCCTGCGCGATCGCATCGTGCGTGGCGTACGCGGCCACGCCTGGTACGACCGGGACGCGTCCTCCCACCGCGCTCACCGTGATCCGCACGATCTCCTCGCGCTGCGCCGGGGTCAGGTACGGAAACTCCCCGGTGCTTCCGAGCGGGCTGATCCCATGGACGCCCTGGCCGACGAGGTGCTCGACGAGCCGCCGGAGCACGCCTTCCCGCACGCGGCCCGTCGCGTCCACCGGAGAGACCAGGTACGGGAAAATGCCGTGAAACGACCGCTCCATCGATCGCGCTCCCGGGTCCGTGCGTGACCGCTCGTTGCGTTGACCGTGCGTTTCGAGCGATGCGCTGTCTTCCATCCGCTTCGACCGGGTTCCTCCGCAACGGCGGAGACTGAGGCCATACGAACGGGAGCGCCGCACCCGTCCCGCTGCGCGACGGAGGAGTTGCGGTGGGGGCGGCGAACCCCGCGGCCGATGCCCCTGGGCTTGCCCGTCCTCGCCACCATCCTTCTCATCGTCGTGTTCACCGGGTGCTATGTCGTGCTGCTGTGGATTGCCGACCCGTACGAACGCGAGCCGATCAACCATCTTGTGGTGATGCTCACGCTCAGCGCCGCGGTGACGCCGATCCTGATCCGACTGGTGGAGGCGGCATCGGGCCTGCCCGACTCCATCTTCCCGCCACCGCTGCAACGCTACATCCCCCTTAGCCCGTGGACCGGTCTCGTGGAGGAAGCGGCCAAGGCGGCGATTGTGCTCGGGGTGTTCCTGTCCGCGCGACGCGTCTTCAGCGACGCGCTCGACGGCATGGTTGTCGGCGCGACGGTCGGCGCAGGGCTCGCCCTCGCCGAGTCGCTCGCGTACGTGCGCGAGATGGCGGCGGGGGGCCAGATCGCGCGCTTCGCGCCCGCCCCGGCGTTGAGCCTCCTCATCGGCGGCCTGAGCCAGGGCCTGTTCACGAGCCTGTTCGGGGCGAGCCTCGGCTACGTGCGCGGCACGGCGCCGCGCCTGTGGATCCTCGCAGCCGCCGGTTTCGGCGCGGCGGTCCTCTGCCACACGGGCTACATCGCCGCAACGGGGCGTGCCGCAGGGATCGTACGAGAGGCTGCGGACTGGGGAGGGGCGTGGCTCATCCTCATCGTGATGGGGTGGGGATGGGAACGGGAGCGGTACGTGTTACGTCACATGCTCGCGGACGAGACCGCCACCGGGGCCGTCACCATCGAGGAGTTGACGCGTCTCATCACCGTCCACCGGCTCGCGCGACCGCTCCAGGCGCTGAGGACCGCGGGACGGTCCCGGTATCGGGCCACCCGCTCGCTTCAGAACGCTCAAACAGTCCTGGCGTTTGCGAAGTGGCGCCGCGCGCGCAATGTCGGGATAGACCGGGACATCGAGAACGCCCGCGATGCGGTCCGGTGGGCGCGCGCACTGCTCCACGGCTAGCCGGCCAGACCCGCACCGAGAATACGGCCGGCGGGCGTTAGCCCACCGGCCGTGTCGCCGTATGAGCCGCGGGCGCGGGTAACGCTATTGACCGTTGCCGTCGCCCTGACCGTTCCCCTGAAGGTAGACAGGCGGCTGCAGATCGGCCGGCGCGAGGTCAGCGCCGTGGACCTGCACGGGTCCGACCGCAGGTGCCGTGTCGTCTGAGGTTGTCGATTGCGCCATTGCGGCGGCCGGCGCCAGAACTGTCACCACCCCAATGGCGAGCATTGCGAGAACTCGGCGCATGGCTGTATCCTCCTCCGCGCTCGTCGCTTGAATTGGCAGTCTCCCATGACTCGCACGATCGTGGACCGCGGCGAACCCGCGTGGCGCACATCTCTCGCAGTGTTGTCCACGAGGCCAGCGACGCGGTTCGAACTCGGGGCCCGCCGTCAGCGGTCCGACGGCGAGGCCGCCACGGGAGGAGGCAGCGCAAGCCTCGCGAGCTGGGAGCGAGGCGGGACACGATTGGCGTCGGGCGCGGCGGTGACGGGAGCCCACGTGCGAAGCGTCTCGGGTCGGTCGAACGCGGGAGCCCGGCCCGCTGGCGCCGCCACGACCGTATCGGAGCCAACGAAGCGATCCACGGCGGGCAGGAGCACCGGAGGCAGCAGCGACGATAGATGCCCCGGGCTGGCCGCCCCTCGCATGAACAGCACGCCCGCCAGACAGCAGACGACCAGGAGAACGTCGACGCGACGCGCCAACACCCTGCGATCGTCCTGTGCGCGCTTCCACTGGGGCCCGTCGATCGACGCGCGATGGAACCGTGCTGCAGCGAGACACTTCACGATCACACTGTACCCAGGACCGTTGAAGAATCTGTGAATGTCGTGTAAACCTCGTGCCACAGAAATTCTCCAAAATTGCCTCCGATACGCTGCCGATGTTGCGCCATAGCGCCGAGCGTCTTGGCCCGTTCCAACGGCCGATCGGCCGCTCCGGAGCGCCCGACCCATGTCTAACGGACCGGGGCGCTGGGCATCTCCCCGATTGCGCCCGTTCGGGCGGCGAACTGTCGCCCCCCCTTTCGACGTACGACGATCAGACCGCCAGGGCGCAGGAGGCAGACGTGGCAAGCCAAGTGAGGTCGCGGCTCAGCAGACCGGCGGAAGTGATTCTTGTCAGCGCGTATCGGGCGAAGATCCGCTACGGCAAGGTCTTCCGCCACGTCGGTCCAAAATCGGGGCAGGTGGTCGCGGTGGGGCGGCTGCGGAAGGAAGGCCCCGAGTGGACTCGCGCGCTCGCGGAGTTGGAGCGAAAGCAGTACGTGTCTCGCAAGAGCGATACGTGCTATGAACTGACCGCGCGCGGAACCGAGCACGCGGCGATGCACTCGGCTGCTTTCGGAGACAGTCGCCAATCGGACAAACGATAGGGGAAAGCCGGCACGGAAGACGGGACCCTAACTAGTGGGCGCGGATCCGTGGGCACGGCGTGGTCAGATTCCCCCCCGCCACGCCCACCACGGATCTCGCGCCCCTTGTGCGTCGTCCGCCCCCTGGCCGGGCCGGGATGTGTGCGGAACGAGGCGGCGGACAGACGAGTACCTGTACCTAGTGAGACGTGGGACTCTCACACGTGTCGGCGATAGCGATCATCGTCACCGCAGCCATCTGGGCACCCGCGCTCTGGGGGTGCGCCACAAGGTACCGCCCCACAATCTCCTGAAGCTGGTCCGCGGAGACGCGCGGGCCGCTGTACCGCTGCTCGAGACAAGCACGCGCCGCGACGGTGTCACTTGGCGAAACCCGCAACGCGTCCGCGACACCCGCGACGTACGCCTGCTGCTCCACCGGTGTGCGCACCCGGTACGTACTCCCGTTCAGGAATCCCCAAAGCAGTCCCTGGGCCAGCGCCATCGTTACCACGCCCAGGATCAACCCCACCACGAACCCGGCCAACAGTCCCCTGTTCATGGTCCTTCCCCCCACAATGAGCCGCGTGGGCACCATCCGAAGCGACCAACACACCTTCCAGTACGACGATATCTTCAGGACGGCGGCGTGGGGTATCGGGCAGTGGACCTATTTTCGGCCGGATCCGGAAAGGCGCGGGACACCCCCGTCCGCTGCGTACTGGAAGGACCGTCCCGCCATTGGACAACCACCGGGGCATCACGGAAGGAGAGAGCCGCCGGGCCGCCGATTGAGTACAGATCTGGGACCGTCCGATGAGATGCGAGGCAACGACAACGGCCCGGCACTCAGTATATGCCCAGAAGTGGACTCCGGAGTGACGCCGGTTAGGGCTCTTCCGGGTGTTGCGCTCCCCCCCACCCCGGGCATCGCGACCGTGCACCGGTCGACGGAGGCCGTCGCCCGCCCGAGCTGGCCGACCCCGGCACGCGGAACGCGCGGAGCCGCCGCACGGAATGACGTCCGACGTCCGGACCGTTATCGGAACGGACGCGTCCGTGGGGCGCGCGTGAGGAGGTGGCTGATGACTCTCCAGCTCGGTGATACCGTACCGAACTTTGACGCGGACACCACAGAAGGCCGTATCAGCCCTCACGCGTGGATCGGCGATGCCTGGGCCGTGCTGTTTTCCCATCCCAAGGACGTTACGGCAGTCTGCACCACTGTGCTTGGTTAGCGGAGCATCAACGAGTGCACTGCACCCTGTCGAGATCGGAGGATGTATGGCGACGACCTGCACGCATCTGGATCAAATTCGGAAGGTGACGCCGTCCGGAAGAGGGTGCAAGGAATGCCTGGAACTGGGCGACACCTGGGTGCACCTCCGCCTCTGCTTGACCTGCGGACACGTCGGGTGTTGCGATGACTCAAAGAACCACCACGCGACCAAACACTTTCATGTCACCCGCCACCCCATCATCCAATCGTTCGAACCTGGAGAAGACTGGCGTTGGTGTTATATCGACGAGGCAATACTCTGAGCACGTCGGTGCGGTCCTATCGCCTGTCCGCGCGCCTGTCATGAACGTGACCGCGATGCACGCCCACGGAGTCGACGCGAGCGGAGGAGAAACCGGATCGGTTGCACCGATGGCAGGGCGTTCGAGAACCTGAGCGGAATTTCGGGTTCATAGGGGATCGGGCGTGTTTCTCGGAAAGACTGGTGGCGGGATTCGGAGGCCGTTCTGTGCAGACTACCCCCTGGCTGTTTGATGAGCTAGCCCACGCTGGCGACGAACATGTCGATGCGACGTACATTGCCGGCTATGAACGCAAGGCCGATTATGACCCCAGCGACGACGTGGCGCGATTGCGCGAACTCGGCCTCGGCCGAACCGACACCCTCGTTGATCTGGGAGCGGGTACCGGTGCCCTCGCGGTGGCCGTCGCACCGTTCTGCCGCCGGGTGGTGGCGGTGGACATCTCCGCACCGATGCTCGCTGTCGCGGAGGCGCGAGCGAAACAACGAGGCATCACGAATCTCGGGTGTGTCCGGTCGGGCTTCCTTACCTACGTCCATCAGGGAGAGCCGGCAGACTTCGTCTGCTCCCGTCACGCCCTGCACCACCTGCCGGACTTCTGGAAGGCCGTCGCGTTGGTGCGGGTTGCCGCCATGCTCCGACCGGGGGGCCTGTTCCGCGTGCGTGACCTCGTGTACTCTTTCGCCCCGAGCGAGACGGAGCGCGTGCTCGAGCAGTGGCTCGCCCGCGCGTCCCAGCGACCGGACATCGGCTGGACACGTGCAGAACTGGAAACGCACGTGCGCGAAGAGTACAGCACCTTCACCTGGCTCCTGGAGCCCATGCTCGAGCGAGCCGGCCTAGAGATCCGAGAGAGCGAATACAGCGAGTCCCAGATCTACGCGGCCTATACTTGCGTGAGGGTCCCCTGATCCGATGGAGGAGCCTGCGCGGCCGCGAGAAGGAACCGACTATCGGAAGTGGCGGAGAGGGCTGAGGCCAGTTCTCACAAGCGCGACGTAGACCAATACGCGAAGTGCGACAAAGATAAGCCACGTCTCGTTTGACATTTCCGTACCCCCGCAAGACCTTGCGCTGCATGGCGTACCCTACCAGGGGTGTGGTTTCGTCACCCTCGCTGACGCACCACGACAGTATAATTCGGAATTTCCATTATCTGTTCCAGAAGCACCTTCTGCCGAAGAAGCCCATCGTAGTGGTTCATGAGTCGGTCGAGGTCCTTCTCGCAGATAGCGCGTATTTGATCGGTGATGGGTTGACGAAGTTCGTCGAGTGCTTTGGCGCTCTCGGCGGTCATCGTCGTGGCAGGCTCCCTACGACTTGTGGAACGACGCGGCGATGAATGCGCTGACCATTCCGAGAGCGAACCCGAAACAAATCAACGCCACGCTCCGCACATGCTCGCCCGAGCCCGAAACGCGAGCGGCGCCCAAGATGATCGCCCACACTACAATGACGCCGATCACGTACCCTCTTCGAGTACTCATCGTTGTTGGTCGCTTCCACTTGGCCCGGACGTGTCCTGCAGCGTGATGCAGCGCCCGCACCCGGGCGTGGGATGCCGCTCCCTATCTGTGTCTCTGAGTGCCCGAAGACGTCTCGAGCCGGCGACTCCGCTCCGCCCGCTAGGACTTCGGGGGCGCGTACTCCCATCGGCTCCAGTGGTTCGTCCATCGCGCCCAAGAACGCACCGTTCGAGGAGTAGGCGTAATTGGACACACCAGTGTCACGACGTGCGACGGAAAGACGTGTTCAGCGATGGGCAAACGCGAGTTTCGCGCCGAGCGCGACGAACGCGCCAGCGAACGTACGGCGCATCCACGTCAACACGCGGGGGCGTGAGATCACGTGGTTCCGTATCGACGCAGCGAACAGACCGTACCCGACGAAAACGACGAAGGTCATCAGCATGAACACGCCGCTGAGCGCGAACATGCGCGAAAGTGGATGTGGGTCATTCGCGCTCACAAACTGCGGCAGGAATGCAAGAAAGAAGAGCGACAGTTTCGGATTGAGGATGTTGATCAGGATAGCGGTAATGATGACCCGCGTGGCCGACCGGGACCCTACTTGCTGTTCCACCTGGAGTGCCCCGTGCTCCTTCAGCGTGTTCCGGGCGAGATAGAGGAGATAGGCCACGCCGAGGTATTTGAAGCTCTGGAACGCGACCGCGCTCGTATGCAACAGCGCTGCGAGGCCCATGATCGCGGCAACCATGTGCGGGACGATGCCGAGAGTGCATCCAAATGCCGCGACGACGCTGGCGCGGGATCCCCGCGAGAGGCCAGCCGCCAGCGTATAGAGAACGCCCGTGCCGGGTGAAACAACCACGATCAGGGAGGTAACGAGGAAGTCGATGCCCACGGCGGCCCTCCGTTGCGCGTCCCTGCTACCTGCGATGTCGCGGCGGTCCAATCGAACCAAGATTCCGTGTGCTGATACGGGAACTCCTTCCGTCGTGGGAGCCGTCCTCTCGCCAAGTCGCGGCGTCGCTCTTCAACCTTCGCCCCCGGCCCTCCCCGCCCTCGTTCCGTCTGTTTGTCTGGAACGCGGCCCGGACGCCGGTGGTCGAACTCCCGGCCCACGATATGTTCTGGCGGCGCTCAAGTTTCTGGTAACGGACGGTGCTTAACGAGGGGTCCCGGTATCGGGGTTCCTGGGCCGAGCCGGTGAACTCACCCGTTCGGCTGCCCGCTGGGCGGGTCGAGATCTCCTGAGCGGCGATCGCGTTGTTCAAGTACCATGACCCTACGACGTCCCGGCCCAATCACATGGAAATACTGCATTCACCCGATGGACCTCTTCGAGCGTGTACCGTACCCTGATCTGTGGCTTCATCAAAATAGAATCAACTAATCGCGGGGCAGGGAGATGGGATTGCTCGGCACTGACTACTGGGGCGGCTACGCGTTCACGGTACTGCTGAGGCAGGTGGATGCCACATTTGTCTGGCGCATCGTGCGTACGGGGAAAGGATCGATTCTCACCGTGATGGAGGGTTCGGCGGTGACGCCCATCGAGGCAATGGACCACGCAACAACTGCCCGCCGCAAACTCATCGACAGTCTCTCTGACGCGGCTCGACTGGCGCACACCCCCCTCCGGGCACACCATACCGAGCCAGATACTAGAGCGACATAACGCCAGCGACTGCGCGGCTCCAAGAGCATACTGCATGCGGGCCACGGTGAGCGCGCACTGGTGCCGCGCATCGGTGAAGGACCCTGCCGTCCACTCCGCATCGTATGCGGCCTTGTGCGCATGGTCGCAGGCTGCGACCCGTCAGTGGGACGCCTTGACACCATCTACCGCCGCTTCATCCGCGATCTCCCCGACCACGCGGTGGCGACCCAGTTGTAGTCATCATGCTTGGACGGCATATCAGCTGCCG
Organism: bacterium; assembly: GCA_035295165.1. Classification (NCBI taxonomy): domain Bacteria; species bacterium. The sequence continues at coordinate 5,333 of DATGJN010000104.1, read as the reverse complement.
AGCACGCTGGCATGAACGGACATCGTACCTCGAATGTGTCACGGACGTCGTGCAGTTCTGCGACGTGGCTCCTGTCGGCGCGCCGGCCGGGGCACGCGCTGCTGGGCGAATGAGCCGCGGCTTCCGGCATGGACGCGGAGTTGCGCACCGGGGTGCCGCCGAGCGCTCATCGCGTCACCGACATCCTCACGTCAAAGGCATCCCGCAGCCCGTCTCCCACGAACATGAACGCCATCACGGTCGCGGTGATCAAGATCCCGGGGAAGATCGCGATCCACGGCGCGCTGAAGAGGTACGTTTGGGCCCCGATGATCATGTTGCCCCACGTCGCCTGCGGAGGCTGGATCCCGACGCCGAGAAAGCTCAACGCGGACTCGAGCAGGATCGCATTGCCAACATTGAAGCTAGCCGTCACGATGACCGGGCCCAAGATGTTCGGCAACAGATGGAGGATGATGACGCGCGCCGCCGGTGCGCCCATCGCCCGGGCGGCCTGCACGTACTCCGTCTCCTTCTCGCTCAGCACCAACCCGCGGACGAGACGGGCCACCACCATCCACGAGGTGAGCCCGATCAGGACGACCAACCCCACGGCCCCCGGGTGGAAGATCATTTCGATCACAACGATAACGTAGAATAGCGGCAGGGAGAGGACAAAATCCACTGCCCGACTGATCGCCTCGTCGGTGTACCCCGCGACGTAGCCGGCGACGCTCCCCACCACCGTGCCAACGACCACGGAGATCGCCATGGCCGCGAGGCCGATTGCCATGGACACACGGCCGCCGTAGAGAGCGCGCGCCAGATAGTCGCGGCCCACGTTGTCCGTGCCAAACCAATGCTGCGCGTCCGGCGGCACCAGGCTGTGGGTGAGGTCCACGTCATTCGGTGTGCGGCTGGTGAGGAGACCCGGGCACAGCGTGACCACGGCGAGCACGATCAGCACGCCCAACCCGACCACGGCGCGACGGTTGCGTCGGAAGCGGCGCGCGCCGAGGCGTACGCGTGTAGGCGACCGCGGAGGCGCCGTCATCGCGGCTTCGCTGCGGGAAGACGGACCCGAGGATCGACCACCGTGTGCAACAGGTCCGCGAGGAAGTTGCCGGCCAAGGTCAGGACCGCCGATACCATCAGGATCGCCATGACCACGGGGTAGTCGCGATTGTCGACGGCCGAAATCCCCAAATAGCCCATTCCCGGCCACGAGAAGATCGTCTCCACGATGTACGATCCTGCGATCAGGCGAGTCAGCGACAGGCCGAGCAGCGTGACGATCGCGACCAGCGAGTTCGGCCAGGCGTGCCGAAACACCACCACGATGCCGCGAAGCCCCTTCGCGCGGGCGGTGCGAACGTACTCCGCGGTCAACTCCTTGAGGAGACTATCCCGCTGGTATCGCTGCCAGTAGGCGACCTCGTTGACCGCGAGGGTCGCCGCCGGGAGGACGAGATGGACTGCCACGTCGCGAGTCGTCGGGCTGAGCGCATACGCATTCATCATGCCCGACGACGGCAACATCGGCCACACGTAACTCAACAGGTAGATCAGCACCAACCCCACCCAGAACTGAGGGACCGCGAACCCCACGGCCGCAAAGCTGGCCAACACGGTGTCGGCGGCGCCATTGGGCCGCAGGGCCGACCACACGCCGAGCAGGATCCCCGCGAGCAGCCCAAACCCCGTGGCGACGCTCATGAGCAAGAACGTCTTCGGCAGGGCATCGGCGATTTCACCGGCGACGGCCGCGTGGGTCACCAGACTGTATCCCATATCCCCGCGCAGAAAAGCGGCGAGCCAGCGCCCGTACTGCACGTAGGTGGGTTGGTCGAGCCCGAGTTGATGCCGCACCGCCGCGATCACGGCGGGCGGCGTTTGATGAAAGGGCTCCGACAGATACATCTCCACCGGGTCGCCGGGGGCGGCCCGCAAGATCCAGAACGACGCAAGGCTGACCGCGAAAAGGATGAACAGACTCTGGACGAGGCGTCTGGTGAGATACGCAGCCATCACAGGCTAGCGATCGGGCGCGCCCAGGACGCGCCGGAAGACTGGCGCCCTCGCGAGGGTGCCAGCCTCCGGCGCGAGTGGGTCAATGACGGTTCAGGGTCAGATCCTGAACCCGGTAGAAGATGCCGGTGTTGTTCGGATCCGCGCCCGACGGCTGCGGGACGCCGCCGACGACATCCTGGATGCCCACGTGTCCCCGATAATAGTATAGGGGGATCATTGGCACGTCCCCCGCGACCTGCTGCGCAATCTCGTCCAAGGTCGCCTTCCGCGCCGCTCGATCGGGCGTCGTGTTCGCCTTGTCGATCAACGCATCAAGCCGCGGTGACGCGTAGCCCGTGGGATCGGCGGACTTGGTCAGCCAGAACGCGCTGACGTCCGGCACGAAGGAATAACCGTCCCACCAGAGGTAGGCGTCAAAGTCGTGGTCGTTCAGCAGCTTCGGCTGCAGGGACGCGCGGTCGAGCTGCACGATGTTCACCTTGAAACCGACGTCGGACAACTCTTTCTGAATCGCGACGGCGAAGGGCATCGGGTCGGAGTCCGTCGCCCTGGCCTGGATGGAGATGGTAAGCGTCAGTGGCTTGCCTGCCTTCTCGAGCACACCGCCTCCACCGGCGGCCTTCCACCCATCCTGAGCCAGGAGCGCCTTCGCCTTCGCGGGATTGAAGCCGTACGTCGTCACGCCTGCATCGTACTGCCAGGTGCCGGGCGGTCCGATCAACGATGTCGCAACCGTGGTGTCCGCGCCGGCGATTGTCTTGACGAGTTGTTGCCGATTGATGGCGTAAGCCACCGCCTGTCGCACGCTCTTGTCGTTGAGCGGGGCGCGACGCACATTGAATACCAGCGCGAAGATCCATCCGGCGTCGTACCCATGGATCTTGACGTGCGGCATCTTGGCGGCGGCCGTCAGCGCGGCTTTCCCGCCCAACCCCGCTGCCGTCACCTCGCCGCTGCCAAGGGCCGCGAGCGCGGCGTTCTGATCCTCCAACTCCTTGAACACCCAGTACTGGATCTTCGGCGCGCCCCCGAAATAGTTGGGGTTGGCCTTGAGGATCACCTGTTGCTTCGGCACGTACTTGACCACCATGTACGGCCCGGTGCCGATCGGCTTGAGATCAAACGGGGTCGTTTGCAGATCGACGCCAGCCAAGAGGTGTTTCGGCACGATCACGCTGTTCTGCCGCCACATCATGAAAAGAAACGTGTTCGACGGTTGCGGGAGATCGAAGCGGACCGTGTCGGCGTCGACTTTCGTCACCGTAACCGGCTTCCCGGCGACCATGAACGCGGGCGCCATGTATGACTTGTTCTTGGGATCGAGCGCCGCCTGGACTGTGAACACCACGTCGTCTGCGGTGAACGGCTGCCCATCATGCCACGTCACGCCCTTGCGCAAATGGAACACGTATGTCTTGCCCCCGTTGCTGACGTCCCAGGACTGCGCCAGGGCACCGTGCGGCTCGAGGCTGCCGTCAAAGGACACGAGCCCGTCGAACGTCCACAGCGGCACGCGGTCGAGATCCATGTCCAAGAGCGGGTTCGTCTTATCCATCACCCGCGACGCCCACACAAAGGTATTGTTCGGTCCGGGCGGCGCTTCCGTCGCGGCCCCCCACCCTCCCGCCGTTGACAGCGAGAGCCCGATCAACGCGACCACCACCGCGCAGCGAAGCAACACGCGAGTGTGCCGTGCCACGTTCGTCATCACCACATTCCCCCTTTCACCCTGGTCGAGCGTGCCGCCACGTGGACCGCGACGCACGTGGCGGTGTCGATCTGTGCCGATCTCAGAGGCGACGCATGCGCGACCCTCCGAACGAAAACTCGAGGACGGTCCCGTCCGAGGCCCGTTCATTCACCACGAGGTCCTCGCCGACAGCCCGTCCCGCCAAGATGCGCAAGCGGCCCGGTGCGATTGGCGCGAGGGGCACACCCGCGCGTGCATCCAGGCCGCTCGAGAACACCAACTGGCGGCCGTCGTATCCTATCGTCGCCTCGTACCACCGATGCATGGCATAGTGGCCGAGCAACGGGCGAAGGTCTGCCGGCACCGTGTCGGCGCCGAGCGAACCCGCGGCGCGGGCCTGCGCGGTTCGTACCGCGTCGACGAAGTCCATCGCCAGCTCGATCGGTGCGTCGCTCCCGCCGACGGTGGAAAACACCGCGGCGGCGACACGGTCCTCGCATGAGATCTCAAGCGCGCACCGATTGCCGAGATACGATCCGCTGTGCCCGATATAGACACGCTCACCCCGGCGCAGTTGTCGCCAGCCCAGGCCGTATCCGACTTTCCACCCGGGGACCTCAGGATCGATGAGGTGCACGCGGCGCGCCTCGGCCGCCACCCCAGGCGACAGCAGCGAGGGCGGCGCCCACTGCGCCTTCGCCAGCGCCAGCACATCCGTCGGCGTGGACAGCAACATACCGCAGGCCGAATACGCGCGGAGTTCCTGGTGCGGCGTCGGTTCAAACCGCCGCTCCAACGGAGGTATGAAATGTCCCTGGGCAAACGGCTGGCCTGCGTCGCCGGTCAGATGAAAGCGCGTCGCGCCCATGCCGAGCGGGCGCACGATCCGATCCAGCACGAACGCTTCGTACGCGCCACCGGCCGCCGCCTCGACCACCAACCCCAGCATGGAAAAAGCCGCATTGGAGTACTTCAAGTGCATCATCGGAGCGGCGACCGGCTGAAACGTCGCGATCATGCGGCGAAACTCGGCTTCGTCCGGAAAGATGCCGGACTCCCAGACATTGCGTCCGCCCTCGGCCGGGATCTCCGAACCGTGACACAGGATGTGCCGCAATGTCACGGTCGGTCCCGACGGTCGAAACTCGGGCAGCCACTTCGAGACAGGATCATCGATGTGCAGTTTCCCCTCATCGTGGAGAATGAGGATGGCATGCGCGGTGAACAGCTTCGTAATGGACCCGATGCGGTGCAGATGCTCGGTGGTGAGCGGTTCGGTCGGGTCAAACCGAGCCACGCCGGCGGCGTGGGTCCAGACCACGTCGCCGTCGACCAACACCGCGGCCTGGAGCCCCGGCGTCGGCCACTCGACGAGCGCGCTCGCCATACGGCGCTCGAAATCCGCGATCGTGGTCGGGGTGAGTCTGTGCTGGACCTGTCGCTCCATTACACGCTCCTTTGACGTCCGTGACCGGCACGCACGCGGCCTAGTGTGTACTGTTTGGACGTAGTGTTAACACTTGGAGGGCTACCTCCCGTGACAGCAAGAGGGTCACAGTCCAGCCTCCGAATACTCCAACCGAGACCTGGCGGGTTTCGGAAGGAGGGAGACGGACGTGACCCTCGAGGACAG